>JANYFQ010000377.1 GCA_025362615.1 Hymenobacter sp.
CCCGTCAAACCGCCTGGAAAAAGCGGGCGGGCGGCAAAAAAAGCCGCCCGCCCGCACCGCCTGTGGCCGCAGTGAATGTGGCATCGTTCAGGAGCCGTATGAGCAACCATTTAGCAATGCAACAATTCAGTAATTAAACCAAAAACTCCCCCGCCACGTCGGTGCCGCCGCCGCGCAGCACCCGGCCCACGGTGCGCCACAGCACCTGCACATCAAGCCAAAAACTCGCATTATCGACGTACCAGACATCGAGGGCAAACTTTTCTTCCCACGAAAGCGCGTTGCGGCCGTGTACCTGCGCCCAGCCCGTGAGGCCGGGGCGCACTTCGTGGCGCCGGGCCTGGGTGGCGGAGTAGCGGGGCAGGTAGGCGGGCAGCAGCGGCCGGGGGCCAACGAGGCTGAGGTCGCCGCGCAGCACGTTCCAGAGCTGGGGCAATTCGTCGAGCGAGGTGCGGCGGAGCCAGCGGCCCCAGGGGCGCAGGCGGGCGGCATCGGGCAGGAGGGTGCCGGCGGCATCGCGGGCATCGGTCATGGTTTGGATTTTATAGAGCGTAAAAATTTGCCCGTCGCGCCCCGGCCGCGCCTGCCGAAACAGCCAGCGCCCGCCCGTGCCGGCCGCCGCCACGGCCGCCGCCCCCGCCAGCAGCGGCAGGGCCAGCAGCAGCGCCGGCGCGGCCAGGGCCACGTCGAGCAGCCGCTTGCCGTGGCGGATGTAGTAAGAACTTTGCGGGCGCATCGGGGCAAAAGTAGTTTCTTGGGGCTGGTTTCTGATTGGTCGTTCTACTAACTGTCCCGCAGTGGGCGCAGTGGCAAAAAACGCAGGGGCGCAGTGTCGTTTTAGCCCGTAAGAGCAACAATTTAACAATTCGACAATTCAGCAATCAAACCAGCAACATGATTTCATTCCCCAACGCCAAACTCAACCTCGGCTTGCACGTTGTCGCCCGCCGGGCCGACGGTTTTCACGCCCTCGAAACCGCCTTCGTGCCCCTGCCCTGGACCGATGCGCTGGAGCTGCTGCCCGCCGCCGCTGGCCAGCCCGACACCACGCTGGCCCTGACCGGCCGGCCCATCCCCGGCGCGGTGGCCGACAACCTCTGCCTGCGGGCCTACGCCCTGCTCCGGGCCGACCATCCGGCCCTGCCGCCCGCCCGCCTGCACCTGCACAAAATCGTGCCCATCGGCGCGGGCCTGGGCGGCGGCTCGGCCGATGCGGCCTTCGTGCTCACGGCCGCCAACGCCGAATTCGACCTCCACCTGCCCCCCGAAACGCTGCTCGCCTACGCCCGCCGCCTGGGGGCCGACTGCGCGTTTTTCCTCGAAAACCGCCCCTGCCTGGCCACCGGCCGGGGCGACGTATTCGCCCCGCTGCCGGAGGTGGATTTGACCGGCGTGGCCTGCGCCGTGGTGTTCCCGGCCCTGGCCATCAGCACCGCCGAGGCGTTTGCGGGCATCGTGCCGCAGGCCCCGGCGCGGCCCTTGCGGCAGGTATTGGCCCAGCCCATCGCCGCCTGGCGCGGCACTTTGACGAACGATTTCGAGGCCGCGCTGGCCCCGCGCTACCCGGTGCTGGGCGAGATAAAAGCCGCTTTGTACGCCGCCGGGGCCACTTACGCAAGTTTGTCGGGCTCGGGCTCGGCGGTGTTCGGGCTGTTTCCGGGGATGGAGGAAGCCCCGGCGCTGGCCTGGCCGGCGAGCTACACGGTGTGGCGCGGGCAGTTGTGAGCTGATGTTACGCATGGTCACGCGGTTGGCGCGGGCCTCCTGGCCCGTGCCGGCTACTAGCGGGCCGCTGGCCCGCACCCCAGGCCGAAATGGTTTGTCCGTCCACGGCCCATCGTTCAACGATTGGGGCCAGAGGCCCCCAAAGTAGTCGGCACGGGCCAAGAGGCCCGCGCCAAAACGCCACTGCCCTACCGTGCCCGGCGCTCCACCAGCGGATGAATGAGCACGCTCACCACAATCAGCCCCGTGCCGACGTAAAAGCCCGTCGTCATCCGCTCGGCCCCGAAGCCGGCCACGCCCAATAAGTACAGCCCGGCGGCGATGGCAATGCCATAGACGGGCTCCAGGTTGATGGTCAAATTCACCGCAAAGGGCGAGAGGCGCTTCATCAATTCGACCGAAGTAGAAAAGGCGTACACCGTGCAAACGCCCGCCAGCAGGCCCAGCCAGAGCCAGTCGAGGCCGTGCCAGCCCAGGCGCAGGCCCGCCCCGTCGGTAAAATAGCGGCCGTAAACGGGCAGGAAGGCTACGATGCTCACACACGCCCCCAGCATCTCCCAGAACGAGAGCTGCAGCGGCGGGTGGTCCTTAATGAGCTTGGCGTTGAGGACGCTGAAAAGCGCCGACAGCCCCGCGCTGCCCACCGCCACGGCCAGCCCCGGCAGTTGCCCGAACTCGGCCCGGCCCACCAGCCACAGCCCCAGCATGGTGAGCAGGCCCAGGCCCACCTCGTAGCCGCGCACCCGCCGCCCCAGCAGCAGCGGCTCCAGCAGCGAAGTCCAAAGTGCCAACGTCGCCATCCCCGCCAGACACACGCTGACGGAGGAGAGCCGGGCGGCCAGGAAAAAGGTAATCCAGTGCGCCGCCACCAGCACGCCCACGCCCAGCAGCCGGGCCGCCGCCGCCCCGCGCACCCGCAGGGGTTGCCTTCGCAGCAGCAGCAGCAGCGCCAGCCCCGCCGCCGCCAGCCCGGTGCGCCAAAACACCAGCTCCACCGGCGGCACCGTCAGCAGCTTGCCCAAAATGGCCGTGAAGCCCCAGAGCAGGACGATAAAATGCAGTTTGAGGTAGTCCTTGAACACTATTTTTTCAATGAGTGAATGAGTGGGTTTTTAACAATGAGTGAATGAGTGAATGAGCGAGTGAGTGAA
>JANYFQ010000403.1 GCA_025362615.1 Hymenobacter sp.
GCAGGTGCCGGGGTTGGCGTAGCCGTTGGGGGCCGTGGTGGTAGCGCCTACGTTGGCCGCGTTGGTGGGCGCACAGGTCGGGCTGACGGTCAGCGGCAACGCGCCGCTCGGCTCGTCGTTGGCGGGCAGCGTCACGAAGGCTACTGCCGGGGCCGAGGTAGCGGGGCCGCCGGTGGCGCAAGCGCCCGTCACGGTCACGTTGTAGCGAATGCCGCCCACGAGGCCCGTCAGGCCAATGGGCGAGGCCGTGCCGGTGGCCGTGGCCGGCCCGCTGCCGCCGCTGGCGGGCGTGGCCGTCACGGTGTAGCTGGTGTTGCCGTTGCCGGGCGTAAAACCGACGTTGGCCGTGCTGACGGTGATGTTGGCAACGCCCACCGCCGTCGGAGCCGTGCAATTAGCTACTGTTGTGAAGCTCACCGTTGCTGGCACCGACGTGGTGCCGCCCGCGCAGTTGCTCACCAGCGCGGCCGTGTAGGCGGTGCCGGCCATCAGCCCGCTAAGCGTAAAAGGCGAGCCGCTAACGGCCTGCGCCCCGCCGCCGCTGGCCGGTGTGGTCGTGACGGTGTAGACCCCGGCGGGGGCCGGCGCAGCCGCCGTAAACGTCAGCTCGGCCGAGTTGTCGGTGATGTTTCGCACACTCAGCAGCTGGGGCGAAGCGCAGGCGTTGGGCGGCGTGAAACGATAGACCAGGCCGTTCAGGGGCTTTACGGCATTGGTCAGCAGCATGGCATCGGCGCTGCTGATGCCGGGCGTGGTTTGGGTCCAGGCGGTGGCCGTGGTGCGGTTGTTGAACGCTGCGCTGCCGCCGCCGCGCAGCCCCACCTGGGCCGTTGTGGCCAGCGTTGGTGCCGTCTGAAAAGGTCCGTAAGCAAAGCTTACCACATTGCTGCCCTCGCTGAGCTGCACCTGAAAATCGAGCAGCGTGGCGGTGCTGCCAAAGGGCTGAAAGTGGCTGAACTGCACCACCAGCATCCGGTTGGGCGCACTGCCCAGGGTTTGGTAGCGCAGTTGGCCCGGTGTGCCGGTGGCAGCCGTGGTGTTGCCCACCAGGTCGGTGCCCAGCGGAGCAGCGGCACCATCGTAGCCGGTGAGCGACGTGATGGGTGCATCGAACTCGCTCGGCGGTGTGGACCCGAACGTAATGAACCCGTTGCTGGAAAGCGCAAACTGAGTGTAGTTCGCACCGTTGAAGCGGAACGTGAAACCGATGGGCAGCATCTCAAAAACCGTCCCGTCCAAATTGTCGGCACCGGCGCTGGCGCTGGCTGTGGCCAGCAGTGTGCCGCCCGTCAGGGGTGCATACGTCCCGGTGCTTTGCGAAAAAGAATACGTGGACACCGCTTGTGCGGCGGCCCCGCCAGCAGTGGCCAGCAGCCCGGCCAGCAGCGCCGCACCGGGTTTCAGCCACCGCAATAAAAAGGCCGGGCACCGGGTAGGTTGCGGCGGCCGGGTGTTCGATGAAGGTTGTTGCATGAGTGTGTGTTTTGAGAGAGGATGAGGTAAAAAACGGCTAACAAAAAAAACCAAGCCCGGCGACGAACACCGGCCTCCCTGGCTGGCAGCTTGCAGCTAACGCCCTGGCCAATCAAGCTAAAGTTTACGCAAAAATGCCGGCCCCTTGCAGGGAACCGGCACTTTTCAAACTAATCAGGCAGCGCCCGCATCTACTGTTTCTGGATTTTGATGGTTTGCGTGGCCCCGCTGGGCAGCGACAAGCGCACCAAGTACACGCCGGCCGGCCGGGCATCCAGCGAGGGCAGGTTGATAGTGCCTGTCTCACTCGACACGTCGGCGGTCTGCCGGGCCACCTCGCGGCCTAGCGCGTCCAGTACGCGCACCGTGGCGGTGCCACTCACGGCCGTTTTCACACTCAACACCAACTGCTCACCGTCGCGGAAGGGGTTCGGAAATACCGACGACGTACTGGCCACGGCCGCTTCGGCCGAGCCGCCGAAGTTCACCACCCGCACCGGGGTGTAAGCGAACGTACCGTCGGTATCGACCTGCCGCAGGCGGTAGTAACGAGTGCCGCTGCTGGCCGTCGCATCAAGGTAGCTGTAGTGGTGGGCGGCATTGCTGTTGGCCGTTGCCGGCCGCACGGTGGTGATGGTGCGGAACTCGCGGCCATCAAGGCTCATCTGTACTTCAAAGCCGGCGTTGTCCTTCTCCATTGCCGTGCCCCAGTTCAGCATCGCCCCTTTGCTTTCGCGCATGGCGGTGAAGTAGGTAAAGTTTACCGGCAGCGGGGCCCCGTTTTCGCCCAGCGTGGTGGTCGCGAAGGTAGTGAGGCCGTTTTGCGTCACCCGGTTGCCCGAGGGGTTGATGCGGTCCCGAGACTTATTCTCAAAGCCCGTACCGCCACTCGTCGATACCCAGATGGTGAGCTGCGTTTCGTCCAAATCAATCGGGCCAACGCTGCCGCGTTGCACCCCGCGCAGCTCCTGGTCGAGGTAGCGGACCCCAATGCGAGCCACCAACACGTTAGAGGCGGTGCTGGAATTATCGGGCTGGATGCCGTAGCTGCGCCGAATGCTGGGTTTGCCACCGAGCAACGACCCCACCGTAACCCCGGTGAGGCGCACAATCCGTACTCCGCCCGATGTCCCGTTGCTCTGCGTCCCGTTGGGGTCGCCGCCCGTGAAGGTGAGGTCCAGGCCAATGTTGCCAAAGTTTTGATTTATACCAATCAAAGCGGGTTCTTTTGTGCTGATGTAGCCCAGTACGTAGCTTGTTTCCGACTCACCGACGATAACAGCACTCGGAGCCAGGCTCACAATCGAACCCGAAGCGTTGACGCCCTGGGTTTGCAAAATGCCGTTCACGAAGCGCAGCGTACCGTCCACGGTCATGGCCGCAGCATTGGTCAGACGTTTTACGCCGCCGCCGTCCACGGTGAAGTTCTTGAAATTGGCCGAGCCATCAAATGTTTGGTTGCCGCCAGCCAGCGTAAAGCTTGTGGGGTTGCCCGCAACTCCGGCCCGCTGAATGTAACTATCGGCAACATCAAAAAAATCGCCGGACACGCGCAATTCGCCCGTAATGAGGCGCAGAATAGAACGGTTAGAGGCGTTTTCGCCTTCCAGCGTCAGGCTCCGGCACTGGGCCGGGCCGGTGGTGGCCGTCGCCCGAATGTTGGGGTACACCGCGCACGGGTTAGCCGCACGGGTCGAGGTGCCCTCGGCGTAGTTGGGCACTAGCACATCGGTAGTGGGCGTGGGCACCCCGTTGGTCCAGTTGACCGGCTCAAACCAGTTCGACTGGGACGTAAGTGGCCCCAGTTCCTGCGAGTTGCCGGTGGCACACGAGGGGTTGTCGCCGCCAAGCCAGGTGGTGGAAGTAGCGGGCACACCCGTCACCGTAAACGTAGCGCGGTAGTTCACGCCGTCGCGCGAGTCGAAAATACTGTAAGCAGTGCCGCCATTGGAGCCGGTAGCCGAAAAATACACCTCGAAAAAATAAGTGCCAGCGCCGGAAGTCAGGCCCACCAAGTTGATGGGAACAGCGTTGTTGGCTGGCAGCCCCGGAAAATTGTTGCCCACAGCGGCGGCTTCCTGGAAGGTGCGGTTGTTGCCGGATTTTGCCCCGCTTTGGGCCAAATTGACCTGGCGGAAGGTGCCGCCCGTGCCAGCGTCGCCGTTGGCGGCCACTGTCCGGTAAATTCGGTAGTAAAACTGCCCTTGGTTGATGACATCGGTGCCGTCCTCAAATGTTTTGATTTGGGCACCCTGCAAAATGAGTTGGCCGCTGGTGCGGTCATAGCTTCCCAGGTCGGTGGGCTGACGCGGGTTGCCAAACGTCATGAAGTCAGGATTGCCCGTATTGACTTGCGCGTCGTAATACCTCGTGCCGCCGTTATTGGGGTTGAGGATGACGTAGGATTCAAAAATGCCGCTGCCCGCGAAGGCTTTGGGAGCAGCACCCAGCCCGAGGACGAGTAGCAGCAGCGCCGCAAAAGCGCGACCGAAAAAAATCCGTCCGGCAGCGGTTAAGGTAAGGTTAGTTTTCATGATAAAAAAATTAGTTGGTTGAGGAGCGTTGCAAAATCCCGGCGGCGCGGAGCGCATTTTTAGGGAAAGTAGGCCGTTTACGAAAGCGGCGCAAAGGGGTTGGAAAATTTAGCACTTTTTCTGTTAAGGGCTACGTTATTTTTTCATCTTGCAACAACTCGGCCAAAAAATCGGCCACAACTAACTATTTTTTATCGTTTAAAATATTTTTCGTATAATCTTTTAGTGAATTACGCTGTAGGGCACCGATGCCAGCGCACGCTTCTCCGCAGTAAGCTCTACCCGCAGCAAATCGTGGACGCTAACACGAATTTTGTTGGCCAACTGCGTAATGGGCAAGTCGTTGGAGTCAAGTCCAAACGGGTTTTCTATCTCCTCGCCTATCATCTCCAACCCCAACAGTGCGTAGGCCCCGAACATCGTTACCGGAATCATGTAGTAGCGCATCGTGCCGAGCAGCACAAACGGCATCACCACAATAAAAATGGTGATGAATGCTTTGATAAAAAAGCTGTAAGAAAACGGAATCGGAGTCGAGCGAATGCGCTCGCAGGAGCCGTTCACCTCCATCATGCCCAGGAGTTGGGGCTTGAGGGTAAGCAAGTGAATGTCGCAGATGATTTCGACTTGGCGCAACTGCTCAATGCTCTCCTGCAACACGGCCACGAGGGTGGCGGTCACGCTTTCGGCCCGGCGCAGGCGCTCCACAATGTCGGGCGTGGCCTCCAACTGCTCGAACTGCACCCCGCCGCGCAATGCCCCCTTGAGGGCGATGGGAAAATTAGAGATGAGCGCCGCAAAGTAGCGCCGGCTGGCCACGGCGTTGCTGGGCAGCACGGCGTTTAGCTCCATCGCCACGCCCCGGCAGTGGCTCACGAGCTGCCCCCACAGCCGGCGGCCCTCGTAGTAGCGGTCGTAGGCCGTGTTGGTCCGAAACACCAGCAGCAAACTCAGCAAAATGCCCAGAAACGAGAAATATTCGCGGCTGATGTTGACCAACGGCTGGTGAAATTCGAGCACCCACACCGCCACCACCGAGTTGTAGAGGCCCACTATTATTAGGCGCTTGAGCAGTTGGCTGATAACGGGCGATTTGTGGAAGTACCACAGCGCCCGCCACCAATCGCCTGATTTATAAACAATCATGGCCTGTAAGAAAAATCGGGTGAAGGTGAGTAAAGTAGGAAGCGCCGCCTGCCAACAACGATGCCAGCCCCCGCGCGGGGCCCAGAACGCGAAACACCGCGCCGGGGTTGGCGCTCGGCGCGGCCCGCCGTTTCTTTGCCGGATGAATTACCTGCTTTTGCTATTGGCTACTATCGCCTCATTTACCGCTACGGCGCAGGCAGTGCCCGGCGGGCCGGGCCGCGTAGTGCATCTGCCCAATTTTGCCTCCAAACACGTGCAGGCCCGCAACGTGGATATTTGGTTGCCTGATGATTACGACAGCAGCACCACTACTTACGACGTGCTCTATATGCACGATGGCCAAAACTTATTCGACCCTGCACTTTGCCTCACTACCGGCGTGGCTTGGGAAGTGGACGCCACCCTGGCCCGGTTGCAAGCCGAAGGGGCCGTGCGCCCCACCATCGTGGTTGGCGTCTGGAACTCGCCGCTGCGATTTCTGGAGTACGTGCCTGCAACTCCGTTCCGGGCCATGCCCGCCGCCAGCCAGGAGGCCCGCAAGGGCGGGCAGGCGCTGGAGCCATTGTCGGATGAGTACCTGAAATTTTTGGGGATGGAGCTAAAACCCTACGTAGATGCCCACTACCGCACCGCTCCCGGCCGGGCGCACACCTGGGTAGCCGGCAGCAGCATGGGCGGGTTGATTTCGCTCTATGCCGCGCTCGAATATCCCAAAATATTCGGCGGAGCTGCTTGCCTGTCAACCCATTGGCCACTAAGCAAAGGTGACACCAATCCCAGCGATTTTACCGATGCCATGCTGGCTTACCTTGCCAAAAAGCTGCCGCGCCGCCAGCGCCCGGCCCTTTACTTCGACCACGGCACCACCACGCTCGACGCGCTGTACGAACTCCATCAGCGGCGCGTGGATGCCTTGCTGCAAGCCAAAGGGTACGATGCCCGCCACTACCTGAGTAAAAAGTATGAAGGCGCGGCCCACAACGAAGCCGCCTGGCAGGCCCGCCTGCACGTGCCACTGACTTTTCTGCTGCACAAGTAACCCCACGGGCCGTTCTTTGTGGCTTCTACACCACCCCGCGCCCCCAACATGGAATCTCTGAAACACTTTTTTGACCTGCTGCTGCACTTCAACCTCGACCAACTCCTCGGCGAATACGGCTCGGTGCTATACGTGCTGTTTTTTGCCATCGTATTCGTCGAAACCGGAGTCGTCGTTTTTCCTTTTTTACCCGGCGACTCGCTTCTGTTCGTGGCCGGTGCCCTGGCCGCCCGCGCCGACGGCCTGAACCTGGCCGTGCTCATCCCGCTGCTGGTGCTGGCCGCCTTCCTGGGCGACAACCTCAACTACTTCATCGGCGACCGCATCGGCCCGCGCGTGTTCCGCGAAGACTTTCGGTTTCTGAACCGCAAATACCTCGTCCAAACCCAGGAATTCTACGCCAAGCACGGCGGCAAAACCCTGATAATGGCGCGGTTCGTGCCCATCGTCCGCACGTTTGCGCCCTTCGTGGCCGGACTGGGCACGATGACATACAAGCGTTTCGTGACTTACTGCCTGGCCGGGGCCGTGCTCTGGGTAACGTCGATGAGCGTGGCCGGTTACCTCTTCGGAGCCATCCCGGTCGTGCAAAAAAACTTCGAAATAGTCGTTATTGGCATCGTGGTACTTTCGGTGCTGCCCGCCGTGTGGCAAGCGGTGAAGAAGAAGGCTTGATTGCTGAATTGCTAAATTGTTAAATTGTTGCTCATACAGTCCCAAAACGGCACCGCACCCAATGCGGGGCAGATACCAGAACGACCAATAAGTAAACAATGCAACAATTGAACAATCATCACTTCGGACTTATCGGCCGCACCCTCGGCCATTCGTTTTCACAAACTTATTTCAGCCAAAAGTTTCACAATGAAGGGTTGGCCGCAACCCATCAATTTGACCTTTTTGAACTGCCCGAAATCAGCGACTTACCCGCCCTGCTGCGGCAGCACCCCAACCTGGCC
>JANYFQ010000440.1 GCA_025362615.1 Hymenobacter sp.
AACCGGCCCGGTGGGGTCGGGCAAAGTTTTCAGGTAGCTTTCCAGGCCGGCGTAGTCTGCCAGTTGTCCCGTGGCGCTTACCAAGGTTGTCAGCAAAGCACTGCGGCGCTGAGGTGGAATGGCGGAAAGGCGGAGGCTGTCCTGCGCTTCCCGCAACGCTTCCAAGCCAACAGTAGCGGTTTGCGGCAAGGCGCTTCTGGCGTTGATGCCATTGGCATAGTTTGCACAAGCACTTGCCAGGTTGCCGCCGCTCAGAATTTTTACGTATCCAGGAGGATTCACGGGAAGTATTTCTTGGGTGGAGCTACCGTAATAAAAATACTGAAAACTTCCCGAATTATTCACGATGGGCACAACCACGGGCACTCCCGCCGTGCCAAACCGGTTGCCGTTGGGATTGAAGGCTGTTCCCAAGGTGGTGGGGAACTCGGCATTGGCTGCGATTCTTAGCCCCACCGCGCCGGTCAGGTTGCCCGGGTTTTCGAACGTGTTGCAGCGGATGGTCAGCCGCCCCGGCTGCATACTCACCCCGATGATGGACTGATAAAAATAAAGCCCCTCGCGCACGTTGCGAAACAGGTTGCCCGACACGTCGCGGGTGTTGCCGTGCCACTCGGCACCTACGGCTTCGATGCCCCGGTCGAGGCCGGTCAGCTCGTTGCCGACCTGGGTGGTGCCGGTGGCCAGGCCCACGGAAATGCCCACTTGGAGCACGGCGTTGGCGGCCGGGTCGGGGGTGCCGCCGCTGATGCGGTTGCCGCTCATGTAGGCATCGCCGGCGATGCCGCACGACGCGGTGAGGCCCCGGTCCCGGTCAACGCATAGCTGCTGCCGCTGCCGGGGGCCGTCATTACAATGTTGTTCAACCCCACAATCTGCTGGGGAGTCGGGAAAGTAAACTGGGCATCGGGGTCGATGCCCAGTTGGCCCAAGTCGTGGAGGCCCCAGCCCCACACGGCACCACTGGCGCAGGCAGTAAGATGGTGCGAGGGACCAATCGGCCGGCTCCATCCGCTAAGGGAAAATAGGATGGCCAGCAGTCCAAGCCCCCAGCGACGAGCCGTTATGGCAACGGAAAGGCGCGTACGGGGTGTTCTCATCTGGCGAAAGAACTGGGTGAGACTAGAAAGAACTGCGGTGAAGATACCGAAATTAGTCGGTTCCCTGCTGCCGGGTGGCAACTATTTTCCGTCTGGCAGCCAGGGGTTTGGGGCATGTTGTTGGCACCGCCCGCGCCCGGCCCGACGGCAGCGGTTTTTCCGACTTTGCCGAAACCTACGCCGCGCACCAGCTGAATGCCCGGCGCTACCAGCACCGGCTCGACAGCCTGGGGGTGAAACGGTAGCCCGACCCCCAACCGTCGCCGGCTCGCTTTGCCGCACCCACCGCGGGTCGGGCACCTTGAGCTGTTACCGGACGCTATTTATTAACACCGGCCCCGTACGGGTTGCGGGGCTGCTACCCGGCGGCAGCGTACTTTTGTTTCCGAAATTTTCCGCAAAACCGCCCGTATGCGCCAACCTCTTCTTTTTCTGATTCCTGTCTTCTGTGGATTAACGGCTGCGGCCAGCGGCTACGACAGTGGCCCGCAAGGGGCCCGGGTACTGGGTCTGGGCGGTGCCAGCACGGCCTACATCAACAGCATTGCCGGCCTGAGCACCAACCCCGGCCTGCTGGGCCAGTGGGCCGATTCCCTCACCCGCGTCAGCATCGGGGGCATCGGGCAGGTGCGGCGGGCTTCCTTCGTGGGCCAGGATACCTACCGGCGCACCGACCAGGACCTCGTGGTGCAGCCCGGCGGCTACCTCTACGCCACCCACGCCCTGAGCAAGCGCGTGGCCCTGGGCCTGGCCATCAGCACGCCCTACGGCTACCACACCAAGTGGCCCGGCACCTGGGAAGGCCGCTCCGTGATTCAGGAAAGCCAGCTCAATACCTACTTTGTGCAGCCCACGGTGGGCTTCCGGCTCAACGACAACTTCAGCGCCGGCGTGGGTTTGGTGTACGCCTTCGGCAAATACAGCCAGCGCCGCGCCCTGGGCCAGTACGACGACCCCACCGCCCAGACCCAGCTCAGCGCCAGCGGTTCGGGCTTTGGGGTGAATGCGGGCCTGTACGGCCGCAGCGGCGACAACCTGGCTTTCGGCATCAGCTACCGCAGCAGCGTGCAGCTCAAAATGAACAACGGCACCCTCACCACCACCGGCGTGCCCGCCCGCGAGGCCGGCCTGCTGCCGGCCGCGTCGGCTTTCACCACCCGCATCAGCATGCCCAGCACGCTTTCGGTGGGCATCGCCGACCACCTCACCCGGAAGCTGCTGCTCACCTTCGACTTCTCGCTGAGCGGCTGGAGCTCAATCGATTCGCTGAAGCTGGACGTGGCCGCCACCGGCAGCACCCCCGCCCGCACCCTGAGCACCGCCCGCCGCTACGAGGATGCCCTGAGCTTTCGCGTCGGCACCGAGTACCAGGTGAGCCCCAAGCTGACCGTGCTCGGCGGCCTGCACTACGACGAGACCCCCGTGCGCGACGAGTACATCAACCCCGAGTTTCTCGATGCCAACCGCGTGGGCGCGTCGGCGGGCCTGAGCTACCAGCTCAGCCCCCGCCTGGCCCTGGAAGGCGCGTATTCCTTCGACTACGGCCAGTTGCGCACCGCCCGCGTGGCCATCACCGACGAGAAGGTGGCCAACGTGGCCGGCACCTACCGCTTGGCAGTGAATACGGCCTCGGTGGGCCTCGCAGTGGCCTTTTAGGGCGGCGGCGCTTTCC
>JANYFQ010000465.1 GCA_025362615.1 Hymenobacter sp.
CGAAAAAACGGCGGCCAACCGGCAAGCAACGGCGTTGCCGGGGAGTTGGCTGTGGTTTTTTCCGAAAAAACGGCGGCCAACCGACAAGCAGCGGCGTTGCCGGGGGTTTTGCTGTGGTTTTTTTCCGAAAAAACGGCGGCCAACCGGCAAGCAACGGCGTTGCCGGGGGGGTGGCCGCCGTTGCCGGGGGGTTGGCCGCCGTTTTTTGCCTATTCGCCCCAGTAAATGGTAAAGGTGGTGCCCACGCCTACCTGGCTTTCAACGCTCACCTTCCCGCCGGCGGCCTCCACGATGCGATTGACGAGATAAAGGCCCATGCCGGAGCCTTCGACGTGGGAGTGGAAACGGGCGAACTGCTGGAAGAGCCGCCCGCCGACCTGCGCCAGGTCCAGCCCCAGGCCGTTGTCGGCGAAGATGAGGACGGGGCGGCCGGTGGCGGGGTCGGGAGCGCAGCTTACGCGGACGCGGGGCGGCCGGGCGGGGTCGGCGTACTTGAGGGCGTTGCTGAGCAGGTTGAAGAACACGCTTTGCAGGTTGGCCCGCACCGCCCGGACGCTGGCGCAGGCCGTGAAGTCGAAAGCGAAGGTGGCCCCGAGGCGGGTGGCCTGGTCGCGCAGGCTGGCAACTACTTGGTCGGCGAGGCCGCCCAGGGCCACGGCTTCGCGGGCCTGTACGCTGGTGGGGCGCTGCACCCGCACGATGGCGGCCAGGTCGTCGATGGTGTCGTAAATCTGGGCCAGCGAGCGGTCGAACATGGCCAGCAGCTGGGGCGCGTCGGGGTCGGCGAAGGTGGCGGTGCGGGCCAGCTCGGCGAAGATGCCGGCCATGTTGGTGACGGGCTGCTTGAGGTCGTGGGAGGCGGTGTAGACGAAGTTGTCGAGGTCGGCGTTGGTGCGCTTGAGGCGGGTGTTTTGCTCCACTAGCAGGCGCTGGGCGCGTTTTTGGTCTTCGATGTCGGTGTTGGTGCCGTACCAGCGCAGCACCTGGCCGGTGGCGGGGTGGCGGCGGGCCTGGGCCTGGGCCAGAAACCAGCGGTAGGCCCCGTCGTAGCGGCGGAGGCGAAACTCGGCCTCGTAGAACCGGCCCCCGGCCAGGGCCGCCAGCCAGCGGGCGGTGGCGGCGGCGCGGTCGTCGGGGTGCAGGAAGTCGCCCCAGGTCAGGGCCGGGTCCTGCGCGGGGTTGGCGCCGAGGTAGGCCACGGTGCGGTGGTTGTAGAAGTCGAGCACGCCGGCGGGGCCGGCGGTCCAGATTTGCTGGGGCAGGCTCTCGGCCTGCACGCGCAGCTCGGCCTCGTTGTGCGCCAGGCGCTCCTGCAAATCGTGCTGCTGCTGCACGTCGGTGCTGGTGCCAAACCAGCGCACCAGGCCGCCCTGGGCATCGCGCTGGGCCGTGGTGCGGTGCAAAAACCAGCGGTAGGGGCCGCCGGCGTGGTGGCGCAGGCGGCCTTCCAGGTTCAGCTCGCCGCCGGCGGCGAGCTGCCGGCCAAACTCGGCGAGGGTGCGGTCGAGGTCGTCGGGGTGAAGGATGTTGTTCCAGCCCCGCGCGGCCAGGGCCGCCACGTCGAGGCCGGTGTACGCGGCGAAGCGCTGGTTCACGTAGCTGGTGCGGCCGTCGGCCTCCACCGTCCACACCAGCTGCGGGATGGTTTCGGTGAGCAAGCGGAGCTGGGCCTCGCGCTCGGCCAGCGCGTCCTGGACCTGCTTCTGGTCGTCGATGTCGACCGTCGAGCCGTGCCAGCGCAGCACCGCGCCGGCGGCATCGCGCTGGGGCGAGGCCCGCGTGAGGTGCCAGCGGAACTGCCCGTCGTGGCGCCGCACCCGGAACTCGGCTTCGTAGGGGCGGCCGGCGGCCAGGGCCGCGGCAAAAGGGGCCGCAAGGCCGGGCAGGTCGTCGGGGTGGAGGGCGGCGGCCCAGTCGCGGGCCGCCTCGAAGGCGGCCGGGTCCTGGCCGGTATAGGCCAGCCACTGGGGCGAAAGGTAAAGGGTGCGGCCCTCGGCGTCGGCCTCGTACACCACGAGCGGCAGGCTTTCGGTGAGCAGGCGCAGGCGCTGGTTGGCGGCGGCGGCGGCGGCGCGGGTTTGCACCTGCTCCGTCACGTTGAGGCCGTAGGTGAGCACGCCGGCAATGGCCCCGTCGGCCCCGTGCAGCGGCAAAAACCCGTAGTTGTTGAACACCTCGCGCAACGCGCCGGTGGCGGGGTCCAGCAGTTCGCTGCGCTCCTCGTAGCCCAGCACGGGCCGGCCGGTGTCGCGCACCTGGGCCAGCAGGGCGGTGTAGCCCTGGGCGGCAATTTCGGGCAGGCACTCGGCCACCGGGCGGCCTACTATGGCCCGGGGCCCCATCTGTTCCTTGGCCCGCGCCGAAAGAAACGTAAAGCGCAGGTCATCCCCCTCGATGGTGCTGATGGTGAGGGGCAGTTGGTTGAGGATGCTGGTCAGGCGCCGCCCCTGCGCCTCCAGGGCGGCCTGGGCCTGCTTGCGCTCGTCGATGTCGAGGTTCGAGCCGAACCACTGGCGGGGGCGGCCGGCGGCCTGGGCCTCGGCTTCGGGCTCGGGGCGGCCCTGGCTGGCAAACCAGCGGTAGCGGCCGTCGGCCCCGCGCAGCCGGAACTCGTAGTCCCAGCCCGTGCCGCCGGCCAGGGCTGCCCCAAAGGCTTCGGCCACGGCCGGCAGGTCGTCGGGGTGAATGAGGGCGGGCCAGGCGGCGCTGACGTCGGAGCCCGGCAGCGTGCCGGTGTAGGCGTACCACTGCGGGCTGATGTAGGCCACGGTGCCGTCGGCGTTCGTCGTGAAGCTGGTGCTGGGCAGGCTTTCGGTCACGCGCAGCAAGCGCAGGGCGACGGCCTGGGTGCCGGCGTCGGCCATTTGCTGGGCCAGCACACGCTCGGTCACATCCACGGCAAAGAAAAAAACCCCGGTGGTGGACCCGTCGGGGCCGCGCAGGGCCTGGCAGGCGGTGTCGAAGTACAGGCGCCGCGCCTGCCCCGTGGCCGGGTCGTGGGCTTCGAGCGGTACCCCGGTGCCCCAAACGGTTTCGCCGCTGCGGTACACCGCATCGAGCCGCGCCCCGAGGCCCTGGGCCAGCAGCTCGGGGTAGCCGGCGGCCAGCCTCGGGTCCGGGCGGCCCGCCGGCCCAAACGCGCCCGCAAACCGGGCATTGGCAAACACCAGCCGGTGGTCGGGGCCGGCAAAGGCGGCCATCAGCGCCGGGGCCTGGTCGAGCAGGTGCTGATACCGGGCCTGCTCGGCGGCTAACCGTCGGCGCCCATCGACCGGTATTGCCGTCCCTGGCCCGCCGGTGTCCACGTCAGGCAGGCTCCCAAGCACGTAGCGGGGCGGGCCGGCCGCCGGCATTGGGGCCAGCACCAGCGGGGGGTAGCCGGCGGCAGCGGCGGCGGCGTACAGCACAGCCGCCGCCGCCGGCACGGCAGGCGCAGCGGGCAGGCACTCGCGCAGGGCCGCGTTGAGGGCCAGCACGGTCGCGCCGTCGGCGCTGAACACAGCGTAAGGCGCGGGCAGGGCCGCAAACAGCAAATCGAAGTCGAGGCCCGGCAGCGTTACGTCCATCATGCAGCAAAAAAAGACCCGGCCGTGGGTGCCGGGTCTTCAAAATTACGGCGCGGCGGGTGGTTGCAGTTGCCGCTTCCGGCCCACAGGCCGCGCCCGCAACGGCCTGTTCCGGTTCAGCCCTCAGCGTTCGGCTTTGAGCAGCTGCGGGAATTCCTTCCGCACGTGCTCCACCTTTTTGGCCGACACGTTGCCGATGTACGGGTTGTCGGGGTGCAGCCGGTAGTAGCCCTGGTGCTCGACCTCAGCGGGCCAGAACTTGGTCAGCGGCACCACCTGCGTCACAATTTTGGCCCCGCCGTACTGCTTGGCAGCGTTGGTGCGGGCAATGGCAGCTTCGAGGGTTTTCTTTTCGGCTGGCGTGCGGTAAAACGCCACCGAGCGGTACTCCGGCCCCACGTCGTAGCCCTGGCGGTCGCGCTGGGTAGGGTCGTGGCTGGCCCGGAAAAACACGTCGGCCAGCGTCGCGTAGCTGACGACGGCGGGGTCGTAGTAAATATCGACGGCCTCGGCGTGGCCGGTGGTTTTATCGGCCACCTCCTCGTAGGTGGGGCTGGCTTTGGTGCCGCCGGCGTAGCCACTCACCACTTGCTTCACGCCTTTTAGCTGCTCAAAGGCTTCTTCCTGGGCCCAGAAGCAGCCGCCGGCAAACGTGGCCTGGGCCAGCCCGGCAGTGTTGGCGGGCGCGAAGCCTGCCGTGGAGCGCGGCGGGTTTTGGGCATCGGCCGGCTGGCCCGCGCCGCAAGCCACCAGCAATGCGAGGGCCGCCGTACCGGCCGCCGAACGAGTAAATGAACGCACAAGATTTTTCATACAGCAGAAGACGGCTAACGACCAAAAAACTTACACCACGCCCAACCATTGCCGCAACCAGTTGGTGCCATCAGCAACCGGCCGCCGCACTTTTACTAACGAAAACAAAACGCAAACGGCTTTTCCCTGCGGCAAACTTGCGAGTTACCGCAACCTGTGCCTACGTACTTACCGTAAGAAAAGGTTGTACCCTGCCGAACCGTGCTGATGATGTTGCCCCCGCTCTTTGATTTTCCCTACCTCACCGTTTCTGATGCCGCCCCCGCCCCCTGGCTCTACGCCAACTGGCACGGCCCCCAGAACATGGCCACGGTGCAACAAGGCGGTGCCAGTTTGCTGCGCCTGCTGACCGCCTGCGGCTACAGCAAAATTCTCAACGACAACACCCGCGTCACCACCATGTGGAGCGAGGCCGCCGAGTGGGCCGGCCGCGACTGGTTTCCGGCCATCGAAGCCGCTGGCCTGCGGCACTTCGCCTGGGTGTATCCGCCCGATGTATTCGCCAGCCTCTCCGTCGATTTGACGGTGCAATTCGCCAGCGGCGGCGTCACCATCGCCACCTTCGAGAGCCTGCTTAAGGCCCGCGAGTGGCTGGCGGCGCAGCAGTAAGGCAGCCAGGCAGGTGTCGGCTATTGGCCGGCTTGTTTTTTAGCTGAGCCAGCCAAGCGCTCCGGCTTACGAGGCTTTGCAAGCGGGGCAAACCACCGGTTAGCAAACGCGGTTAAGCAGTCATCCCGAAAAAATCCGTCCTTCAGTCCACACATTGCTTTACATTAGGACTTACGCACTCGGTGAAATTTGCCAACCGCGAAGCGGTGATATGTTGGCAGTAACGGCATGAAGGTCAGCCCCAAACCACAAAGCGGTGACACCTCCCGCCCCTGATAGGTGCCACCGCTTCGCGGTTGGGAAATTCAGCAAATAACTTGACTATCAACATGACACCGCTTCGCGGTTGAGTGGAGTGCGTAAGTCCTAATATTAAAAGAATGAAAGTCGAAATCTGGTCCGACCTCGTGTGCCCGTTCTGCTACCTTGGCAAGCGCCGCTTCGAGGCCGGCCTTGCCCAATTTGCCCACCCCGAAACCGTCGAAATCATTTGGCGCAGCTTCGAATTAGATGCCGACACCGCCCCCCGCCCCGGCCAGTCGGTGTTTAGCCATATGGCCGAGCGTAAGGGCATCAGCCTGGCCCAAAGCCACCAGATGCACGCCCAAATGACCGCCGCCGCCGCCCAGGCCGGCCTCGAATACAACTTCGATAAGGCCTTAGCCGTCAATACCTTCCTGGCCCACCAACTCCTGCATTTCGCCGCCGCCCACGGCCGCCAGAACGAAGCCAAGGAGCGCCTCTTCCGCGCCTACTACACCGAAGGCCGGGACATTGGCAACGTCGAAACCCTCGCCGCCCTCGCCGCCGAAATCGGCCTCGACCCCACCGCTGCCCGTCAGGCACTGCAAGCGGGCACCCACGCCGAGGCCGTCCGCCACGACGAGTACCAGGCCCAGCAAATCGGCGTACGCGGCGTACCCTACTTCGTCTTCGCCGACAAATACGCCGTGTCGGGTGCCCAGCCGCCCGAAGTATTCGCCGAAGTCCTCCAAACCGTGTGGGCCGAAGCCCAGCCCCAAGTGCTGGCCGAAGGCGCAACGTGCGACACCAAAACGGGCATTTGCTGAAGTTGAACAACCACCTGATACCCAACAACGAAACCGGCCCGAAGCATCTGCTTCGGGCCGGTTTCGGTTTGCCCAACCTACCCCACTCCCAGCAACGACGCGGCCGGAATGCCCATTTTATGGTGCAACGCTTGCATCATCTTAACCGTCAAGTTGCGCTTGCCCGACAAAATCTCCGACACGCGGCTCTTGAAACCCAAATAAGCAGCCAAGTCACTGTTGCTCATGCCCATCTGCTCCATCCGAAACTTAATGGCATCAATGGGCGACACGTTTGGAATGGGGTAATGGCGGCGCTCGTAAGCCTCTGCCAAGTCAACCAAAACATCGAACTCCTCGCGTTCCTGCTCGTCTGTGGTATCCCACAACGTCATTATTCGAGCTATGGCGATGGTATGTTGCTCCCTTGTCTTTATGGCTTGAATGTTCATTTTAAATTTTTTGAGCAAAATATAATTGAAAATAGTTATTCTAATTTTAACTCGTCGTACTCTTTGTGAGTTCCAATAAACTCTATTGCAATCAGTTCTTCTTGCCATTGGACACGAATGACGAGTCGGTTGTTATTTCCTCGAATGTCAATGACAATAGTCTTGGAGCTTATAATGCTTGCGCCGGGATATGACCTTTTGAGGTCGTTCGGAGTTTTCCATTTGGCTGTATCAACTTCGGATAAAAACGCCTGCAATGATTTTTTTGTCTGTGGATGCTTTTCCCAGTAATCATATAGCTTTGGTATGTTTATAACTTTCATAAGGATAAATATTTTTTTAATGATTATTTTTTCGCATTTAATTGTTTGATTCGCATCAGGTGACAAGGGTTAATACCTGTGTGGCTGCAATACCTGTGTGGCTGCAAAGGTACAAAGTTTTCTTCAGCATTGTTCCCAAAATGGGAACAATATTGGCAAAAATTTATTAAAACACTGATAATAAAAGTTTTATTATGCTTCGTCTCAACAGCCTCACGCCGCCACCTCGGCCGGGCTGCCCAGCCCGGCCAAAATCTTGCTCGCCGCCGCAATCGTCCGCACCTCCTCAAACGTCACGATGAGCTGGTCTTTCCGCTCCTTCACGTTGGCCGTGCGCGGGTGGGTTTGCACGTAGTTGAGGATGTCGCCGAACTGCTCGGTCTGGAAAAACGCCTGGTTTTCGGGGCCACCCGCCAAAAAGCCCTTGAGGACGTGGCGCTTGAGCGTGATTTTCTGGAAACCCACCCGCGCCGCCTGCCAGCGCAGGCGCACAATGGCAGCGAGCTGCTCCACCTCCTCGGGCAGCGGCCCGAAACGGTCTACGAGGCCGGCCAGCAGCTTGCGTAGCTCCTCGGGGCCTTTGGCGCGGTCGAGGCGGGCGTAGTATTGCAGGCGCTCCGACACGTTGCTGACGTAGGCGGCCGGGATGAGGACTTGCAGGTCGGTTTCGACGTTGCAATCGTGGCCCCGGCCCGCGCCGGCGGCGTCCTGCAAGCGGTTGGTGCTGGCCTCGGTGCCTAAAAACAGGTCGCGGAATTCGGTTTCCTTTAGCTCCGTCACGGCTTCGTCCAGAATCTGGTGGTAGGTTTCGTAGCCCAGGTCGTTGATGAAGCCCGATTGCTCGCCGCCCAGCAGGTTGCCCGCCCCCCGAATGTCCAAATCGCGCATCGCCACGTTGAAGCCCGCCCCCAGGTCCGAAAACTCCTCCAGCGTACTCAGCCGCTTCCGCGCATCCGACGGCAAATGGGCCGACGGCGGCGTGAGCAAGTAACAGTACGCCTTGCGGTTCGAGCGGCCCACGCGGCCCCGCATCTGGTGCAAATCCGACAGGCCAGCGGTGTGGGCGCGGTTGATGATGATTGTATTGGCGTTCGGAATATCAAGGCCCGACTCGATGATGTTGGTGGCGACCAAAATGTCGTAATCGCCCTCCACGAACTTCATCATGCGTTTTTCGAGCAGGTCGCCTTCCATCTGCCCGTGGGCCACGGCCACGCGGGCATCGGGCACGAGGCGCAAAATCATGGCCGCCTGCTCCTCCAAATCCTTCACGCGGTTATGCACGAAAAACGCCTGCCCGCCGCGTTTCAGCTCCCGCGCCAGCGCGTCGCGAATCAGGATTTCGTCGAACGTGTGCAACTCCGTTTGCACCGGCTGCCGGTTGGGCGGCGGCGTGGCAATTACGCTCAGGTCGCGGGCGCCCATCAACGAAAAGTGCAACGTGCGCGGTATCGGCGTGGCCGACAGCGTGAGCGTGTCCACGTTCACCTTCAGCTCCTTCAACTTGTCCTTCGTTTTTACCCCGAACTTCTGCTCCTCGTCAATGATGAGGATGCCCAAGTCCTTGAACTTGATGTCTTTGTTGGTGAGGCGGTGGGTGCCGATGAGGATGTCGGTTTTGCCCTCGGCCACGCGCTGCAATGTTTCCTTCACCTGCTTGGTGCTCTTGAAGCGGTTCACGTACTCCACCGTCACGGGCAGCGTCGCCAGCCGGTCGCGGAAGGTTTTGTAGTGCTGCATGGCCAGGATGGTGGTGGGCACGAGCACGGCCGCTTGCTTGCCGTCCACGACGGCCTTAAACGCCGCCCTGATAGCGATTTCCGTCTTCCCGAAACCCACGTCGCCGCAGATGAGGCGGTCCATCGGGTGGGGCTGCTCCATGTCGCGCTTCACGTCCTCGGTGGCCTTAGCCTGGTCGGGCGTGTCCTCGTAAATGAAGCTCGATTCGAGTTCGGCCTGCAAAAAACCGTCGATGGAGAAGGCAAAACCGGGCGCGGTTTTCCGCTTGGCATACAGGCGAATAAGGTCGGCGGCGATGTCCTTGACCTTCTTCTTGACGGATTTTTTCTTGTTCTCCCACTCCGGCGAGCCCAGCTTGCTCATGGTGGGCGGCGAGCCTTCGGCCCCGCTGTACTTGGCAATCTTGTGCAGGGCATGAATGCTGACGGTTAGCACGTCATCGTCGCGGTAAATCAGCCGAATGGCCTCCTGAATTACGCCGTTGATTTCGACCTGCGTCAGGCCCGCGAAACGGGCGATGCCGTAGTCCTGATGGGTCACGTAGTCGCCGGGTTGCAGGGTTTTGAGTTCGCGCAGCGTGAGGGCTTTTTTCTTCGAAAACTTGCGCTGTTCCTGGGCGCGGTAAAACCGCTCAAACAACTGATGGTCAGTGTACACAGCCAGGCCCAGGTCTTCGTCAATAAAGCCTTCGCGCAGGGCCAGCAGCAGGTGCTGAAAGGGCACGTTGTGGTCGAGTTCGTCAAAAATCGTCCGCAGGCGGTCGGCCTGCCGCACGGTATCGGCGGCGATGATGGTGGTAAAGCCGCGCACCTGATTCTCGCGCAGGTTTTTCAGCATCCGCTCAAACTCCTTGTTGAAGCTCGGTTGCGGCTTGCTGACGAACGGAAAAACGTCGGCCCCCTTGAAATGAAACCGCTTCCCAAACTCGACCACCGCAAACCCATCAAGCGCCTTCTTGAACGCCTTGCCCGACTCGAACAAGTCGGCCGGGCGGCTCACGATTTGCACCCCGTGGCTCTCGACCAAAAGCTGCTGAAAGTTGGCCTCGGCCTTGTCGTAGAGTTCCGTCACTACGTCGAGCGTCTGCCGCACGTCCTTCACCCACAGGCAGGTAGCGGGCGGCACGAAGTCCAGGAACGCCTCGCGGGTTTCCTGCAACAACTTGGTTTGCACGTTCGGAATGATGCTGACGAACGGCTTGGTTTCGACCGAAAGCTGGGTTTCGGGGTTAAAGGTGCGGATGCTTTCTATTTCATCGCCAAAGAGCTCGATGCGGTAGGGCAGCTCGTTGGCGTAGCTGAACACGTCCACGATGCCGCCGCGCAGGGCGTACTGCCCGGCCTCGTACACAAAATCCGACTTCTCGAAGTCGTACTCGCCCAAGAGTTCGCCCAGAAAATTCACGTCGAGCTTCTCCCCCACCTTGGCCGTGAACGTGTTCTTGGTCAGGCTCTGGCGGTTGATGACTTTTTCGGTCAGGGCTTCGGGGTAGGTCACGACCCACACGCCGTTGCCGCCCGCACTACCCCGGCTGCTGCTAAGACGGTTAAGTGCCTCAGCCCGCATGAGGACATTTGCGTTTTCGGTTTCATCGAAGTGATACGGCCGCTTGTATGAGCTCGGAAACAGCAGTACGTCAGGACCTTCGGGCAGCAAATGTTGCACGTCGGAAAGGAAGTAGGCGGCCTCCTCCTTATCGTGCATGACGAACACTTGCGGCTGCTGGGGCGCGGCCACCGCCGTGGCCACCACGGCATCTTGCGAGCCCACGAGGCCGCGCAGCTGCAAGCGTAACGGGCCGCTGGCACTGGGTTTTTTGGCCTCGCGCAAGCGGCTGGCCAGGGTTTGCAGTTCGGGCGAGAGGCGGTAAAGCCGCAAAAAGTCAGCTACTTGCACGTATTTTCAGGAATCGGGAGAAAGCGGAATAGCCCGGCCGGAAGGGTTTCCGGTCGGGCAGCGGGTTCCATACAGATGGCAAGCGGGGAAGGTTTCGCGGATGGACTGCAAACAAAATAGCGGCGCGGTGGCAGCCGCAGGCTACCTTTGATTTTTACAACTCACCGCCATGCCTCCCAAACCCTTTGAGGAGCTTTACGCCAAGCTCCCGCCCGTAGCCGGAGCCACGCCCGACACCTTGTTGCCGCCGGGTGGGCCACGCGAAACCGGGCACTTCAACGTCTTCAACGTCGCCGACCTGATGCTGGGCTACCGCGACCGGCCGCCGATGGCGTTCGACCGGCGGGCATTCTACAAAATCAGCCTCATTCGCGGGCGCAGCCGGGTCGAGTACGCCGACCAGGCGGTCGAGGTCGGGGAGCGCGGGCTGTGGTTTGCCTCGCACCGGGTGCCCTACCGCTGGCTGCCGCACGACCTGGCCCAGACCGGGTATTTCTGCGTTTTCACCGACGAGTTTTTGCGGCCCGCCCAGGGCGGGGTGGCGCTCGATGAACTGCCGGTTTTTCGGGCCGGCGGCTGCCCGGTGCTGCACGTTTCGGAAGCTGATTACGAGGCTATTGAACACATTTTTAAAAAGATGCAGCAAGAAATAGCCTCTGGTTACGCCCACAAGTACGACTTGCTGCACGCCTACCTGGTCGAGCTGGTTCACATCGGGCAGAAGCTACAGCCCGCTCCGGCCCAGGCCCTGGCCCGCACAGCAGCCACCCGGCTGACCGCGCAGTTTGCCGATTTGCTCGAACGGCAATTTCCGCTCGAAACCCCGCAGCACCGGCTGCGCCTGCGCACGGCCCGCGCCTACGCCGACGGCCTGGCCGTCCACGTCAACCACCTCAATCGGGTACTCAAAGAAACCACCGGCCGCACCACCACCGCACTCCTCGCCGGCCGCGTGGCCCAGGAAGCCCGGCTGCTGCTGAAGCAAACGGGCTGGTCGGTTTCGGAAATAGCCGATAGCCTGGGCTTCGCCGACGTGGCCCACTTTTGCCATTTTTTTAAGCGCCAGACCGGCCTGGCCCCCGGCGACTTCCGCCAAGCAGCAATTGTTTGAATGAGGCAACAAACGGTTTGACCCGCACAACCCCAGTGTTCGTGGCTTGCCGGACCTTTGTGGCAGCAAAAGCAACCCATTTTACCCTCTTTTTACCATGCGTGTTTTCGTCACCGGTGCCACGGGCTTCATCGGCTCAGCCACTGTTCAGGAATTACTCGGCGCGGGCCACCAGGTAGTGGGCCTTGCCCGCTCCGCCGCCGCCGCCCAGGCGCTTGTAGCCGCCGGGGCCGAAGCCCACCACGGTTCGCTTGACGACCTCGACAGCCTGCGGCGCGGCGCGGCGGCGGCCGATGGCGTGGTGCATCTGGCTTTCGTACACGACTTTGCAGCTTACGCCACCGCCGGCACCACCGACCAGCAGGCCATTGAGGCCCTGGGCCAGGCGCTGGCCGGCTCTGCCCGGCCGCTCGTCGTCACGGCCGGGCTGGCGGGCTTCACGCTGGGCCGCCCGGCCACGGAAGACGATGCGCCCGCAGCTTCGCCCCGAATGTCGGAACAAACGGCCTTGGCGCTGGCCGCGCAGGGCATCAACGCTTCGGTGGTGCGGCTCGCGCCCTCGGTTCACGACACCGGCGACTACGGTTTCGTGCCGACGCTAATCGGCATTGCCCGCGAAAAAGGGGCCGCCGCTTACCTCGGCGAAGGGTTGAACCGATGGCCCGCCGTGCATCGGCGCGATGCCGCCCGCCTTTTCCGGCTGGCCCTGGAACACGGCGCGGCCGGTGCCCGCTACCACGGTGCGGCCGACGAAGGCATACCCATGCGCGACATCGCCGCCCTCATCGGCCGCCGCCTTCACCTGCCCGTCGTGTCCAAAACCGCCGCCGAAGCCGCCGACCATTTTGGCTGGATGGCCCGCTTCGTGGGCATGGATGCCCCCGCGTCGAGCGCACTCACACGGCAGCGGCTGGGCTGGCAGCCCACCGGCATCTCGCTGCTGGAAGACCTGGAACACGGCGATTATTTCAAGGGCTAAGGTGCGCCCGACAGCACTTTTGCATCAGGCTTTTGAAGTCGCTCTCCGGCCAGTTACCCCCGGTTCTTCCTCAACAACGAATACGAAAACAGGTAGCGCAGCGTGACGGTGTTGCTGTTGGCCAGCGGGTTGTTGCGGTAACGCTTGGCCTGGACCGAGAGCGGGGCCAAGCCGACCGCAACCTGGGGCGTACCACTGGTTGCGGTAGCCGTCGCGGCCCAGGCGGGGGCCGGAGAACTCGTTGCGAACGAGGTCGTTGGCACCGGCGTACACCACGGCAAACCGCTGGTCGAGGACGGCGTAGGTACCGGGCAGCACGTTGTAGCCCGGCCCCCAGCCAATGGTAACGCGGAAGAATTTGGCGACCCCTCGCCCCCGTCGTCGGAATAGAAAAACATGGAATTCATCAGGAACACCAAATCAACGCCGCCGCGCAGCAGCACCCGGCCCGAAGGGCGCGAGCCGCCGAAGCGGGCATCGGCACGGTCGGGTTTGCCTTCCTTGCGGGGGCAGGTTTTTCGGCCGTGGGGGCGGCCGTCCAGATGCCGTTCCCGCCGAGTTCAAGCCATTTGGTGCGGTAGTGGATGCCCATCCAGGCGTTGGGGGCCAAGCGCTGCCCAGCGGGCAGCAGGTTGATGCCCACGCCCACGCAGGCGTAGCCGCACCCGGCGGCCCGTAGCGGCACTTCGGTTTAGGCCAGGATGGCTATGGGGCAAGAGCAGGGCCGCCGGGGCAGACGGGCCGGGCGGGCGGGGGTACCTAAAAGCCATGGAATAGGCGCGGCCCCGCGCCGCCGGGCACTGCTGTCCGGCTGATAACGAGGTTACTACACTGGGCAAAGGTTCTGGGGCGAGGGGCTGGTTGTAAATTGGTGGGGGCCGGCATTTTGCGCGGGCGCGGGCTACGTGCTGGCACGGAGGCCCGGATACCGCACATTGGGTATTGCCCGCAACGGCCCGCACCCGCACCTTTGTGGCTCACTGTTGCAAACGGTTGCGCCCGGGTTTTTTATGTGGGATTTTTGGAAAGTCGGGGCAAGGTTCCCGCGTTGGTTTTATCAAATGACCGTCTTGGCTGTCAGCTTGTTGACGGGCCACCGGGCCGCCGCCCAAGCCCCGGTGCTGCTGCTTGATGAAACTTTCGACGACAACCGGCGCGGCTGGGAAACCACCCCGATAGCCGCCGTCGTGCGGCGCCTCGAAGGCGGGGCGTACTGCTTCCGCAGCAGCAGTGGCGGGGCCACGTTCATGCAGCCCCAGGGCCTGACGGCCAGCCGCGACTTCGACCTCGAAGCCGACATCCGGCCCAGCGGCGGCCTGCTCGCGGGCCTGATTTGGGGAGCCGACGACCTCACCAACGGCGACGACGGCGTGCGCGACGAATACCACCACCGCTACCACGCCCTGCTGCTCGACGATGCCGGGCAGCGCGGCGGCGTGGCCCGCCGCCTGCACGGCCAACTCAGCTTCGCGCAGCCGCTGCAAGCCCTGCCCAAAGGCGGCCGGCCCGGCAGCGCCCACACCCTGCGCGTCGAGCGCCGGGGCCTGACGATGCGGGCCTTGATTGACGGGGCCGAAATCTGGACCGCCACCGCCACCAACCCGGCCGACTTGCTGGCCGAGCCGTTGCTGGGCTTCTACCTCGAAGGCGCGGGCGAGGTGCGCGTCGAGCGCCTGCGGGCCTGGGAATACCCCCGGCCCCCGGCCCTGGCCGCCCCGCTGGCAGCCAACAGCAAGCGCGAAACCTTGCCCGCGCCCGTAAACACGCCCGGCCAGGAGCAGCAGGCCCCCGTCGTCAGCCCCGACGGTCAGCAACTGTACTTCATCCGGGGCCGCCGCTTGCAGTCCGACATCTACGTGGCCCAGCGCCAGCCCGACAGCACCTGGGCCAATGTGCTACCCCTGGCCGACCTCAACAACGACAAGCCCAACAGCCTCGAAAGCATCAGCCCCGACGGCAACCTGGCCCTGGTGCGCGGCTCCTACAACGCCGAGGCGCTGCAAGCCACGGCCGAAGCCTCGCTCGCCGCCCGCAGGCCGGATGGCCGCTGGCAAACCCCGCAGCCGGTCTTCATCCAGAAGTACCCCCGGCTCTCGTTTTCGCGGGGCCGCACCGCCGACTACAGCTTGTCGGCCAGCGGCCTGACCTTGATTTTGAGCATCAGCGAGGACGAGTTTCCGACCCTGGGCGACCTCTACGCCAGCCAGCGCCAGCCCAACGGCGAGTGGAGCCGCCCGCAGCCGCTGGGGCCAGCCCTCAACACGCCCTACGCCGAAAGTTCGCCCTTTCTGGCCCCTGATGGGCTGACGCTCTACTTCGCCTCCAACGGCCACCCCGGCTACGGCAGCGCCGATATTTTCGTCAGCCGCCGCCTGGACGACACCTGGACCCGCTGGAGTGCGCCCCTCAACCTGGGGCCGGTCGTGAACACGCCGGGCTTCGACAGTGGGTTCAGCCTCAGCGCCGTGGCCGATTATGCGTACCTGAGCAGCAACGGCGAAATCCAACGCCTGCGCCTGCCCGCCCCCGCCCGGCCCGTGCCCACGGTGCTCGTGCGCGGCCACGTCTTCGATGCCCGCACCCGCCGGCCGCTGCCCGCCGACGTGCGCTACGAGCGCCTGCCCGACGGCCTGCCCGCCGGCCAGGCCCGCGCCGCCCTGCGCGACGGCAGCTACCAACTCGCCCTCGCCACCGGCCAGCAATACGGCTTCCGGGCCGAAGCCGAAGGCTACCTCTCGGCTTCCGACAACCTCGACCTGCCCGACTCGCTGGGCCTGCGCGGCGGCACCGTGCTGGGGCGCGACCTCTACCTGCTGCCTCTGCAACCCATTGCCGTGGCGGGCCTCAGCACCAACGCCGTACGCCTCAAAAGCACTGCCCCGCCCACCGCCGCCGCCCCGGCCACGCTGGCCCCGGTGGCCGCCCCGCCCGCCGCCGTGGCCG
>JANYFQ010000479.1 GCA_025362615.1 Hymenobacter sp.
GGCTCGAATCGACGGTGGGGGCCTGCCGGGCCGTCAGCCCCAGGCTAACAGCTAACAGCCAAAAGCTAACAGCTACCAAAGCAATAATCCGCACGTTGTTCGTTGAAGGGGCGGTAGCGACCTGCTACCTTTGTAGAAGCCCCAAAAGTAAACGATTTAACTGCTACTATACTTTGCCTGTTTGGTTTGGCCTTCGTTCCGAAGCTGATTTCCGGCCCGCGCCGCGCCGCCGCGCCGGCTTTGCACGGGCCTACCCGGCCTTGTCGGGCCTCCTATTTCTGCTGCTGACGGGCCTGGCCGGCCCCGCCTGGGGCCAAACGGGCACGCCCGCCCAGCCCGCTCCCAAAACCGCCCGCAAAGCCAAAATTCAGGCCCGCAAGGCGCGGGTGAAGGCCATTTTGGCCGCCCCCACCAGCCGGGGCGATACCACCACCGTGGCCCCCGCGAAGGCCGTGCCGGCCGCCCGGCCCGGCCAGCGGGCTGGCTCGGCCCCCACCCCGCCGGTGCGCAACATTTCTATCGACCCGCGCGACCCCGTGGGGCCGCCCCCGCCCGGCGCACGCAACACCGGCCAGGCGCGGGTGCCCGGCGCGTCGCACAAGGCCGTGCCCGATATGCTGGCCCGCCCCGGCGGCCTCAACGCGCCCCCCACCGACACCAGCGGGCTGGTGAACGGCGTGCGCCGCGCCAACGACTCGCTGCAAGTAGCGGCCAAACCCAAGGGCCAGATTGAGAGCACAATTAATTATAAGGCCCAGGACTCCATTCAGTTCGATGTGAACCAGAAGGTGGCGCGGCTCTACAACAAATCGAGCGTGACCTACGGCGACACCGACCTCAAGGCCTACCTCATCACCATCAACTACGGCACCAACACCATGCAGGCCGACGGCCGCATGGACACGCTGAAGCACCGGCTGGAGGGCCGGCCCGTGCTCAAGGACAAGGGCGGCTTGTACACGGCCGGCAGCATTGCCTACAATTTCAAAAGCAAAAAGGCCAAGGTAACCGAGGCCGTGACCACCCAGGGCGAGGGCTACGTGAGCGCCGCCACCATCAAGCGGATGCCCAACGGCGACATCAATGGCCTGAACGGGCGCTACACCACCTGCAACCTGGAGCACCCGCACTTCTACATTCAGGCCAAGCGCATGAAGGTGATTCCGGGCGAGAAAGTGGTGACCGGGCCGTTCAACCTCGTCATTGGCGACATTCCCACGCCGTTGGGCTTCCTGTTCGGCTTCTTCCCCACGCCCAACAAGAGCCGGGGCTCGGGCGTGCTCATCCCCACCTTCGGGCAGGCCGCCGACCGGGGCTACTACCTCACCAACGGCGGCTACTACTTCGCCCCGAACGACTACATCGGGGTGCGCCTCACCGGCGACATCTACGCCGGCAACGCCCAAACCTGGGGCGGCTTCGGGGCCACCGCCGATGTTTCGTACCTGAAACGCTACACCTACCAGGGCAATTTTAACCTTCGCTTCTCGACCCGGCCGGTGGCCCCCATCCTGGCCACCGACGCGCTCACGACCACGCCGGCTTACATCCGGCCGCCCTCGGCCAACTCGTTCTGGGTGACCTGGAACCACACGCCGGTGCCCAAGCCCGGCGGGGGGCGTTTCACGGCCAGCGTGAACGCGGGCACCAGCAGCTTCAACAAGGTGAACAGCCTTGATGCCCGCCGCTACCTGTCCACGCAGTTCAGCTCCAGCATCGGCTACTCGAAGCAGATTCGCAACTCGCCCATCAACTACGACATCAAGGTGAGCCAGAGCCAGGGCACCGACGGCACCATGACCTTCGTGCTGCCCGACATCAGCGTGGGCGTGGCCCGGCAGTACCCGTACCAGTGGTTTGGCGTGCAGCCGGGCGCGGGCGGCAAGCTGGGGGCCAGCACCTACGAACAGTTCACGCTGAGCTACAACCTCACGGCCCGCAACGAGCTGAGCAACGTGGTGGCGGCCCGCTCCCTGAGCAACGGCCTGCCGCTGCTGGGCGGCACCAGCACGCCCAGCAACATTCCGGTGAGCTTTGCCAACATCGGCCGGTTGCTGGCCAACTCCCGCAACGGCATCCAGCACCAGTTTGGCATCGGGCTGGGTTCCTACTCGCTCGGCCCGCACCTCAAGCTGAGCCCGTCGGTGTCGTACAGCGAGGTCTGGTTTGCCCAAAAGCTCAACTACCGCTACAGCCCCGTAGCCCAGGCTGTCCGCATCGATACTACCTACGGCTTCAACCGCGTCTACGGCTATTCGGGAGCCCTGAGCCTGAACACCACGTTCTACGGCACTATTGTGCGTAAGGGGACGCATAAAATTCAGGCCATCCGCCACAAGGCCACGCCCAGCCTGAACTACAGCTACGCTCCGGCCCTGAACGAAAACCGGGCGGTGTACCCATTGGGCTCCGAGGTGCTCCGGGGCTACCCCGCCAGCGACGCTATTCTCAACAGCTTCGCCTTCAACAATTATAATAACTTCCTCTACTCCGTGCCCGGCGGCGGCCGGCAAAGCCAGGTTTCGTTCAGCCTGCAAAACTCGGTGGAGATGAAGGTGCGCGACTCCAAGGACACCACCGGCCTGAGCCCCTTCAAAAAAGTAAGCCTGATTGACGGGCTCGATTTTAATATCGGCTACAACTTTACCGCCCCCAAAAACGTGCAGGCCCTCACGCCGCTGAACGTGATTTTCCGCACCCAAATCGCCAAAAAGCTCAGCCTGAACAGCGGGGCCAGCTTCGAGGCGTACCAGCGCGACAGCCAGGGCCGGCCTACTACCCAGTTCCTTTTCG
>JANYFQ010000538.1 GCA_025362615.1 Hymenobacter sp.
TCGAGGACGTGCTCGACCACGCTGGCATCCGGTGGCCGAGCGAGGATGTCTACGAGACTGCGAACCAGGCGGCACGGACGGCGCGAGGTGAGCTGTGACTGTCTTTGAATTGGCCACCGAAGTGCGCCGCCTCGGCACCCAGGCCGCCCGCAGCGCCCGCCGCGCCGCCCGCAACGCCCCGCCCGCGATGGCCGAAATGTTCGAGGCCGGGGCCATCAGCGCCACCCTGCACATCAGCGCCGACCAAGTGCAGTACGCCGCCGTGCGCGGCACCGATTTCCGCCTTCTGGCCCGCCTGCTGCCGGGCCAGGCCCGCCTCGATGCCTGCACCTTCAACACCCTGCAAGGCCGCGCCGCCCTGCAAGGCCAACTCCGCACCGACGGCCCCGCCGGGGCCCTGCCCCTGCGGGCGCAAATCCGGCTCGACGACGTAGCCCTGCCCGCCCTCTTCGGCACCCTTACCGCCCTGCATCTCAACGTGCTCGGCGAAGCCAACGTGCGCGGCACCCTGCGCTGCGCCGGCTCGCTCAACGCCACCCTCGGCCCCGATTTCCTCCCCCGCCTCGCCGAAACCACCGCCTACCTCCACGCCGACCTCCGCCAGCTCGAACTCCTCGACGTGGACCTCGTGACCCAGGCCCTGCGCTTCCTGCGGGCCAAACGCACCACCCACCTCTACTTCGAGCCCGTCAGCGCCGAGTTTCTGCTCACGGGCGGCCAACTCCTCATCCCCCGCCTGCGCCTCAACTCCAACCTCACCAACCTCGACCTCAACGGCCGCTACGGCCTCGACGGCCGCACCGACCTCTACCTGGGTCTCAACCCCTTGCAAATCATCTTCGGCAGCAACCGCCGCCGCGTGGCCAGCATCCAAACCGAGAAGCCCCTCGCCCGCCCCACCCGCCGCCTCACCTACCTGCACCTCACGCGCCCCACCCCCACCGCCGCCTACGAAGTCCGCCTCTTCCAGGAAAAAGAACAGCGCCGCCAGCAAACCGCCCTCCGCCAACAAGCCCACCGCCTGGTACTAGAGCAACGACTGGATACGACGCTGCGGCCCTGAAGCCGACAGCCCCAGGCCCCTCCCGTTACCTTTGTTAAAATGAAGTGAAGTTGATTTTTCGTTGTTATTGCATGAGTTCCGAAAACAAAAAGTCACAAGTATTATTGCGCCTGCTGGCGTGGTGCCAAGCCCGCAAAACCCAGGTTTTTCACAACGACCAAGTGAAGGAATTTGCGCGGGAAATAGGTTTCGGCAACCCTTTCGACGTTACCAAACTCGACAACCTAACCCTATTGCCCCGGCACTACAGGCACTCGATTTGGCTGTCATTCACCTCGGGCGCGGAAATCACGCCTTTGTTCAAGGAATCGCGCAGGTGTACCATCGATTTGAGCCAGTAACCGAACGACAAGACTGGCCCTACCAAAAAAGCCTGCTCAACAACTACAACACCAGCGAAAGCAATACCTTATCGGTGGCCAACAACCAGCGCATTCTGCACCATTTCGCTTTCGGCCAGGACAAAGAATTTGACGACATTGACATCCTGCGGCGGCCCAAAACTTATTTTTCGCACCGTACCAAAAAACACCTCGCCTACACCATTGGAAATCATGCGGTGACCGATTTGCTGCAAATTGAAGTGGACCTCACCATCGAGTACCAAGGCACCGTGGCCGTATTTGAAGGCAAGAACGGTAAACCCACCAGCTTCAATGTTTTTCAACTTTACCACCCCTTTCTTTACTACCACCTGGCCAACGAAAACGATGCGCGATTGGCCAGTGGCATCAACGAAATTATTTGCATTTACGTCATTCGGCAAAAGGACGACATTTCCCTTTGGGCCTACACCTTCGACCAACCACTGGACCCAACTTCCATACGGTTTCTTCGGGCAAAGTTGTACCGCCTGGTGCAAAATACGCCGCAAATGCCCCTATTCCACTAAATGCTTCGATTTCGTCGAAACTTTTCCCCCGTTACTTTGACAGCTAATTCGTTTTTTGTTCTTTATGTCTGACTTTGCAATTCCCCAAAATAAGGTTTTTAACACCGATGTGTTGGAAGTATTACGGACGCTACCCGACAAAAGCCTCGACATGGTGTATGGCGACCCCGATTACAACGTCGGAATTAATTATGCTGGCCGCAACTACACCACCAAATTTGCCGAATACATTGATTGGTACGGCGAGTTGGCACGCGAGTGCCTGCGGGTTCTCAAAGACGATGGCAACTTGTACCTCATCAATTATCCCAAACAAAACGCTTACCTTCGGGTAAAATACCTGGACAATTTAGCAAAGGAAGTGTTTGATTACGCCTGGGTTTACAACACCAATGTCGGCCACAGCCCCCGCCGCCTGACTACGGCCCACCGTTCCATTCTACACGCCGTCAAATCCGAAAACAACCGTTTCTACAAAGACCAGATAGCCCAGCCTTACCAAAACCCGACCGACAAGCGCATTCAGCAGCGCATCAAGGACGGACACTTGGGCCGGATGCCTTACTCCTGGATGTATTACGACCTGGTGAAAAACGTATCGAAGGATAAAACCCTCCACGCCTGCCAAATTCCCCTCGGCTTGGTCGAGTTGCTGATTAAGTCTGGAACCAAGGTCGGTGATACCGTTTTCGTGCTCTTCGGTGGCAGTGGTTCTGAGCTTGCGCTTTGCCAACAACTGCAACGAAATTTCATCAGTTGCGAACTTCACCCCCAATATTACGAAATGATTTTGGCCCGGCTTGCCGACAACGGACAAATTCAGCCCGAACACAAGCTTGATTTCGTTCGCCGCCGCGCCGCCAAATCCGGTGCATTGGCGCTGGATTTTACCATCTCAGTATAATTCGCTACCCACTCAATTTCGAACCGCAATCAACAACCCCAGCTCCTTGTACCGCAGATTGAACCGCTTGGCAATGGCGGCATTCGTCAGCGAGCCGCGGTAGATGTACACGCCGCTGCGGAAGTGCTCGTTCGTAAACAGCACTTCGTTGATGCCGCCTTGCTGGCTGATTTCCTGGAGGATAGGGGTGAAGATATTGCTCAACGCATTGGTAGCCGTGCGCGGCACCCGCGAGGCGATGTTGGGCACACAGTAATGCACCACGTCGTATTTGCGAAACACGGGCTTGCTGTGGCTCGTCATCTCGCTGGTTTCGAAGCAGCCGCCCTGGTCAATGCTCACGTCAATCACCACCGAGCCGGGCGACATGGACGCCACCATTTCCTCGGGCACCATGAACGGAATACGGCCGTCTTCGGCCGTAAGAGCGCCAATCACCACGTCGGCCCTGCGGATTTGCTGGCTCAGCGCAAACGTGTCCAGCGTACTGGTGTAAAGCTGCATCCCCAGGTTGTGCTTGAGGCGGCGCAGCTTGTACAAGTGGTTGTCGAACACCTTCACCTCGGCCCCGAGGCCGGTAGCGGCGCGGGCCGCGTACTCGGCCACCGTGCCCGCCCCCAGGATAACCACCTGCGACGGCGGCACCCCCGTAATGCCCCCCAGAATAATGCCCTTGCCCTCGTTGGAGCGGGCCAGGTACTCGGCCGCAATCAGCATCACCGTCGAGCCGGCAATTTCCGACATCGCCCGCACCACCGGCCGCGCCCCGCTTGGGTCTTTGATAAATTCGTAGCCGATGGCGTTCACCTTTTTCCGGCACAGCGCCGCCACGTACTCCGCCGTCAGCGACCCCATTTGCAGCGCCGAAATTAAGGTTTGATTGGCCGATAACAATTCAATCTCTTCCAGCGTCGGCGGCGCTACTTTCAGCAAAATATCGGCCTTAAAAACTTCGGCCGCCGAGTACGCCACCGTCGCCCCGGCCTCCGAATAATCGTGGTCCGAGTATTTGCTTGGCTCGCCGGCCCCGGCTTCCAGCACCACTTCGTGCCCGGCCGTCACCAGGTGTTGCACGGCCTCCGGGGTCAGCCCAATGCGGTTTTCCTGCAACGACGTTTCGCGCGGCAACCCAACGAATAGCTTGCGCTTACGCGTTTCCACGGCCAGCATCGACTCCTGCGTAAAATACGCCCGGCTCGTTTTCAATGCCTCAAACCCAGCGGGTACTTGTTCGGCCATAGCGCATTATTTTTTAGTTGATTGAGTAGGCTGTTGAAAAAAACTGTCGCGCACATTCAGGCGAATTTCCCGGCTTTCGTCGTCCCGCACCAGCACCTCGATTTCCACCAACGGCACCGGCAACAGCCCCGCCACGCGGCCCGGCCATTCCACCAAGCAAAGATACCCCGAATCGAGGTACTCGCTGGCCCCCATCCGTTCAGCTTCATCCAAGCTGTCAATGCGATAGAAATCAAAATGATACACTGGCCGGTCGTGCCCGTCGCGGTACTCGTTCACGAGCGAAAACGTGGGGCTGCTCACGTCATCAACCACGCCCAAAGCAGCGGCCAGCGCCCGCACCAGCGTTGTTTTGCCCGCGCCCATCTCCCCTTCCAGCGCCACCACGGGCAAGCCAGTAGCAGCCAGCGCAGCCGCCACCTGGGCAGCAGCGGCGGGCAAATCGGCCAGCGTCGGAACGTGAATGGATAAAGGCAGCACGGCCACAAAAATACGCGCAAGGTTTCGCTAGGCCGAAAACAAGGTTTTGCAATGCTTCCGGCCATTCTGGAGGCAACAAATTTCAACGCATTGCCTTACACAGCGCCCGAGGCCATTTTAATATGGAAAACAACTGCTGACCAAACCAAAACGCCCCAAATAATCGCGCCTCCGAACGCTGATATCAAGGTCTTTTTTAGATGCGTTCCATCTGCGTCTGTTATCTTTAAGCTATGAACACGCTGAACCTGACCATTCCGCTCACCATCCCGCAACTGGCCGAAATGTTGCGCGCCCAGTTTTCGCCTGCCGAGCGGCAGCAGCTTGTGGACTTGGTGAAGCCATCGAAACCCAAAACCCGCAAATCAAACCCGCCATCAGTAGCAGACGACTTGCGCGAGGCATTTGTTGAAATTGAGGAAGAACGTCAAGGAAAAAAGCAATTTCGCAACTTAGCCGACGTACTAAATGGGCTTTGAGGTCAAACCGACCGACGTATTCATCAAGCGGCTTAAGCCGTTGCTGAGAAAGCACACTTCGCTGAAAGTGGATTTGAGCGATTTAGCTGAAGAGTTGGCTGAAACGCCACGAATCGGTGATAGTTTGGGGAAAAACTGTTATAAAGTTCGTTTGGCCATCCGCAGCAAAAGTTCTGGCAAGTCGGGAGGTGCCCGTATTATTACGCTCGTTCAGGTACAAAATGAGCGAGTTCTTTTGCTGACAATCTATGACAAAAGCGAACGGGAAGACTTACGCCACGGCGAATTGAAAGAGCTATTGGATATTCTGGAGGAATAGGAAATAGCGATGCTGCCCCGGCTGCTGGTAGGGCTGGATAAGCTGAGATAACTGAAGACAAAGCTTAACACTTAAGATGTTTATCATTTTACTATTAGACAAGGCTGATTGTTACGTTGAAACGCTTATGCTAGTAGGCATATTATTCGCTTTACCCCTGCTCGTTTTGTATAGTGTCTGTACAGCTTTTCTAGTTAAGGCACTGAATAAGGGCGCGTTCTCAACTCGAGCCATCGTCATGTCATTTGTTGTAACTATTATTGCGTTTGTCTTTCAAATGTTCACAGATAGTATTTTGCCTTGGTTTGTCACTGTCCTACCAGGAATCGTGCTGACAATAGGCTCATTAATCCCCCTATTCTCTAAACGAGCCTAGCGAAAAAAAGCTGGC
>JANYFQ010000539.1 GCA_025362615.1 Hymenobacter sp.
CAAAAGCTCCGGCCGACATCTGGTAAGCGTCCAAATCGCCGTAGCGCGGGATGATGCCGTTGCTCACCGCCACGCCCTCCCAGCTCTCGAAGTTGAAGCGCACCACCGCCGCATCCTGCGGGGCCTGCCCCGTAGCGCCCATCAGCGGTTTGATGATGGTGCGGCCCTTCACCTCGTGGTCGTACTGCCGGATGACGGCCTCGCGGGAGCAGATGTTGAGCGAACCGAGCAACGCGAATAGCGTGTCGCCGAGTGAGGCCGCTTCGCTTGATGAGGAATGAGAAATGAGGGGTGAGAAATTGCCTGAACCGTCCAGTTCTTCATTCACCTTTCTTAATTCTTCATCAAGCGCAACGCCTTCATTCAGCGAAGCGCCCCACTCCGCTTCCAGCACTTTGCGCGGTACGCCGTCGTGCAGAAACGTCAGCGGGAGCCGCGCCACGGGTTGCCCGGCGTAGCTCACGGCCAGCACGCCGTCATTGGTAAAGTGTCCGATGTCAGTCAGTTCGACTTCCATTTCCTGGCCCAGGGCCAGCAGCGCGGGCATATCGGCGGGCGCGACTACGAGCGTAAATCGCTCCTGCGACTCGCTCAAAAATATCTCCCAGGGGCGCAGGCCGGGGTACTTGAGGGGCACTTTTTCCAGCTCCACCACGGCCCCGCCTGAAATGCCGGCCAGCTCGCCGACACTCGACGAGAGGCCGCCCGCGCCGTTGTCGGTGCTGCATTGCAGCAGGCCCCGGCGGGCGGCCAGCAGCAGGAAATCCATGGCCAGCTTTTGGGTGATGGGCGAGCCGATTTGCACGGCCGTGGCGGGCGCATTTTCGTCCAGCTCGATGCTCGAAAACGTGGCCCCGTGGATGCCGTCTTTGCCCACGCGCCCGCCGGCCATTACGATGCGGTCGTGGGCCGCAATGGGTTTCTCCCAACTGTTGCGACCGGCGAACTGCATGGGCATTACGGCCCCGGTACCGCAGTAAACCAGCGGCTTACCGGCGTAGCGGTCGTCGAAAACAATGGCCCCGTTCACCGTGGGGATGCCCGATTTGTTGCCGCCGTCCTCGATGCCCTTCCGTACGCCCTCCAGGATGCGGCGCGGGTGGAGCTGCCCGGTGAGGAGCGGCCCGGCGTACTCGGGGTTGCCGAAGCACAGCACGTTGGTGTTGAAAAGCAGCCGCGCCCCGCCGATGCCGGTGGCCAGCGGGTCGCGGTTGTTGCCCAGAATGCCGGTAATGGCCCCGCCGTAGGGGTCGATGGCCGAGGGCGAGTTGTGGGTTTCGACCTTCCACACAAACAGCGAGTCGGCGTTGATGCGCACGGCCCCGGCGTTGTCCGAAAACACCTTCACCAGCCAGTCGTTGCCGTTGGCCCGCAGCATTTTATCTACTTCGGCGGTAGCGCCTTTGATGTAGGTACTGAACAGTCCGTCAATCTCCTCCACCGCGCCGGTTGCCGGGTTTTTGTAGCGGATGAGGGCGGCAAACTCCTTGTGCTTGCAGTGCTCCGACCAGGTTTGGGCCAGAATTTCCAGCTCGCAGTCGGTCGGCTCGGCGGGCAGGCCGGCGGCCCGGCGGGCAGCCTGCGTTGCGGCCGTTGCGTAGTGCGCCCGGATGGCCAGCATCTCGGCCAGGTTCAGGGCGTAAAGGTTTTGCCTGGATAGCGCCAGCAGCGCCGCGTCGCTGAGACCAGTCAGGGGCACGGTTTCGGTGCGGGCCTCGGCGCCGCCGGCCACTTGCGGGGTGTAGTCGTGCAGGCCGTCGGCCGTGCGGCCCGTTTCGAGCCAGTTGATGAGCTTATTGCCGAGCAGCTCTTCCGCCACGCGGCGCAAATCTTCGGCTGGCAGCTCGTTCTCGAGCAAGTACAGCCGCTTGCTGAAAATGTGCTGGGTGTGAGTGTCAAGCGGCTCATTCAGAAAATCGGCCAGCGCGTTTTGGGCCGACGTGCCTTCGTCGTCGGTCACGCCCGGCCGGCGGGCCACCAAGATGTAGCTGCCGAAGCCGGCCGTTTCGGCGGCCGTGGGCAGGCCCAGGCGCACGTCGTGCAGCACCGGGTCGGCGAGGCAGCGGGCGGCGAAAGCCAGCACTTGCGCCTCGGCCAACGGGTAGCGCACGGTGTAGGCCGCCGCGCTGCGCACCCGCCCCGTGGCCAGACCCAGGTGCCGGGCCGCCGCCTCGGCCAGCCGCTGCCCGTCGCCGTCGTGCTGGGCGGGTTTTAAGGCGAGGTGGAAGGTGAGTTCGGACATTTTTGATGAGGTTGTTCTAAAGAATCGGCTGGCGCGCGTTTTTAACGCGCTGCCGCTTGGCTTCGCGTCTCCGACGCGCGGTAAGGCTCGCGCCAGCACAGTTAGCACCGTCCTCGC
>JANYFQ010000549.1 GCA_025362615.1 Hymenobacter sp.
GTCACCAACTTCTTTCGCGATAAAAAGCCGTTCGCGGCTTTGGAGCAGGACATCATCCCGGCCATCTTCAGCCGCAAAAACGCGGACAGCGAGGTGCGCATCTGGGTGGCCGGCTGCGCCACGGGCGAAGAAGCCTACTCGCTGGCCATGCTCGTGGCCGACCGCACCTGGGGCGTGCCGGAGGCCCCGAAGGTGCAAATCTTCGCCACCGACATCGACGAAGACGCCATCATGACCGCCCGCGAAGGGCTCTACACGATTAACGACGCCGCCGACGTGTCGCCCGAGCGCTTGCAGCGCTACTTCACCAAGGAAGGCGACAACTACCGCATTCAGCGCGGCATCCGGGAGATGATACTGTTTGCGAATCACAACTTTCTGAAAGACCCGCCCTTCTCGCGGCTCGACCTGGTGTCGTGCCGCAACGTGCTCATCTACCTCAACAGCACGGCGCAGGAGCGGGTGATGGAGACGTTTCACTTCGCCCTGCGGCCGGGCAGCTTCCTGTTTTTGGGCACGGCCGAGTCGGCCGACAGCGCCAACGACCTGTACGCCGTCGTGAGCCGCGAAAACCACATCTACCAGGCCCGGCAAACGGCGGTGCATAACTACCCGGTGCCCGAGTCGCTGCCGGCCGCCGTGCAGGTGCGGCAGCCGGCCCCGCTCAAGCTGGCGGACCCGAGCAACCCGCCGCTCAACCGCCTCTCGTTCGGCGAGCTGCACCAGAAGCTGCTCGAGCAGTACGCGCCGCCCTCGCTGGTCGTGAACGAGGACTACGACATCATTCATATGTCGGAAAAAGCCGGCGACTTCCTCGAATTTTCGGGCGGCGAGCCCACCAAAAACCTGCTCAAGCTGATTCGGCCCGAGCTGCGCCTGGAGCTGCGCTCGGCCCTCTACCAGGCCGTGCAGCGGCAAACCGTGCTCGAAGCCCGCAACATTCCGTGGACGCGCAACGGCGAGCGGCAGGCCGTAACCATCCACGTGCGGCCGGTGTCGAAGGACGGCGACCCGGCCAAGGGCTTCGTGCTGGTCGTGTTCGAGCCCAGCGAGCCGGCGGCGGCGCAGGCCGATGAGCCGGTGGTGTTCACCTCCGACGAGCCGGTGGCCAAGCAGCTCGAAGAAGAGCTGATTCAGCTCAAGGCCCAGCTACGCTATTCAGCCGAGCAGTTCGAGTACCAGGCCGAGGAGCTGAAAGCCTCGAACGAGGAGTTGCAGGCCATCAACGAGGAGCTGCGCTCGGCCGCCGAAGAGCTGGAAACCAGCAAGGAAGAGCTGCAATCCATCAACGAGGAGCTGCGCACGGTGAACCAGGAGCTGAAGGTCAAGATTGAGGAAATCAGCGTGACCAGCAACAACCTGCAAAACCTGATTAACTCGGCCGGGGTGGCCACCATCTTCCTCGACCGCGCGTTCTGCATCCGGCTCTACACCCCGGCGGCGCTGCAGCTCTTCAACCTGATTCCGTCCGACCACGGCCGCCCGGTGTCCGACATCACCCACCGGCTGGTGTACGACGGGCTGCTGCGCGACGCCGAAACGGTGCTGGAAAAACTCACGCTGCTGGAGCGGGAAGTGAGCACCACCGACGGGCAGGCGTTCCTGATGCGGGTGCTGCCCTACCGCACCGCCGACGACCGGATTAACGGGGTCGTCATCACCTTTTTCGACATCACGTTGCGCAAGCAGGCCGAAAAGGCCCTGCACGACTTTTCGGGCCAGCTCGAGCAGCAGGTGGCCGAGCGCACGGCCCAGCTGCACCAGAGCACCGAGAGCCTGCAACAGAGTCTGGCCAAGCTGCACCAGGCCGAGGAAGCCGCCAAGATGGGCAGCTGGGAGTACGACATTGCCGCCGGTACGCTGAGCTGGAGCGCGGGCCTCTACGGCTTGTTTGGTCTGCCCGTGGGCAGCCCCGTCAGCCCCGAAACCTATCTAAACTACGTGGTGGACGAAGACCGGCCCCGCGCCGTGCGGCTGGTGCAGCAGTTGCGCCAGCAGTACGCGCCCGTGGACGCCACGCTGCGCCTGCGCCTGGCCGGCCAGGTCCGCATCTTCCGCATCAAGTCGGTGGTGCTGCGCGACGACCAGGGCGCGCCCCTCAAGCTCGTGGGCATCGATTTGGACATTTCCGAAGTGAAGCGCCTGGAAGAGGAAAATCTGCAAATGCGGCTCAACCAGCAGAAAGCCCTGCTGCTGGGCATTCTGGACGCGCAGGAAGAGGAGCGCCGCCGCATTGCCGAGAGCCTGCACAACGGCGTGGGCCAGCTCCTCTACGCCACCAAGCTGAACCTGGAGCGGGTGGCCAAGCTGCTGCCCAAAGAAGCCAGCCGGGGCACCGAGGAGCTGCTGGCCGAGGCCATTCGGGAAACCCGGCGGGTGTCGCACGAGCTGGTGCCGGTGTCGCTCAAGGACTTTGGCCTGGCTAAGGCCGTCGAGGATATGTGCCGCCAGTACGGCCAGGCTACTTTTCAAACCTCGTGCGAAGTGGCGGGGCTGGACGAGCGGCTGGAGTCGTACCTGGAAGTGTCCCTCTACCGCATCTGCCAGGAGCTGCTCACCAACGTGGCCAAGCACGCGAAGGCCACGCGGGCCGACATTCTGCTAACGCAGGAAGACGGCGAAATCACCCTGAAGGTGCGCGACGACGGCCAGGGCATCGGGCCCGAACCGAGCAAGTCCGACGGCATCGGGCTGCGCACCATTCGGGACCGGGTGCATTTGCTCAACGGCACGTTCGCCATTGAGGCCAACCCGGCGGGCCAGGGCACCCAGGTCACCATCCGGCTGCCGAGTGCCGAAAGGAACAGCGTATCGGGTTCGGACGGATTGGGGTAATTCCCGCGCGCGTCTGCTGCGCTACATTACTCACTGCTGTTACGCGGGCTGTTTCTTGTTTCTCGTTTCTTGTTGCTCGTTGGCGGTTTTTGGGCGATTTTGAGACCCGAATGCAACAAGAAACAAGAAACAAGCAACGAGAAACAACCTGAAACACAAGGCACTAAAATTGCCCGCGTAACATCAGTTACTCATTATTTATCGATTTCTTCCGTACTGCTCATGGCTCCCGGTGCCCCTGCTGCTGCCCCGCTTCCCTTCCCCGACAGCCTCCTGCCCGACCTGCTGGCCGTGTCGCTCACGGCCGTGAACGTGCTGCGCCCAGTGTACGGGCCAGCGGGGGCCATCGTGGACTTCACCCTCGACTACCTCAACCCCGCCGCCCAGCGCATGGCGGCCTTGCCCGAGCGGCCGGATGGCACGCTGCTCGCGCTGCGCCCGAGCACGGCGGAGACCGGTGTACTGGACTACTACCGCCGCGCGTTTGAAACGGGCGACACCGATATTTTCGAAGTCAACTACCAGGCCGACGGGCTCGACAACTACTTCCGCCTGGCTGCCCGCCGCAGCGGCGAGTGGCTCGTGGTGAGCTTCACCGACACCGCCGACCAGCCCCGCACGGCCGTAGAAGTGGCCCTGCGCGAAGCCCAGGCCCGCGAGCAGGACGCCCTGGCCGAGGCCGAGCAGCAGCGCGAGGAGCT
>JANYFQ010000551.1 GCA_025362615.1 Hymenobacter sp.
CTCACGTCGGGTAGATGAGCCGCCAGGTGGGTGCAGGTGTAGTTGCGCGGCGTACTGAGCAAGTAGTCAATGTAGGTGCGTTGGGTCAGCATGGCAGTATTTTTGGCGCAAGTTCGCTACCGGTGCGTAAGTCCTATCACAATATCAACATAGCGCCGCTTCGCGGCTGGAACGGGGTTACATTCAACACCCAACACCTAAAGCCTAACACCCAACACCCGACCTCGTTAAGCCTCAGAACCCCATCTTATCCACCCTTTGCTGGTGCCGTCCGCCTTCAAACACAGCGCCTAGAAACGCCCCGGCAATGGCGGCGGCTTCGGCATCGGTCACGTAGCGGGCCGGGATACACAGCACATTGGCGTCGTTGTGCTGCCGGCCCAGGGCCGCAATTTCGGGCAACCAGGCCAGGGCCGCCCGCACCCCGGTGTGCTTGTTGGCCGTGATGCACACGCCGTTGGCCGAGCCGCAGAGCAAAATGCCCAGCGGCGGCGCACCCGCCGCCACCGCCGCCGCCAGCGGATGCGCAAAATCCGGGTAATCGACCGAAGCGGCGGAGTGGGTGCCGAAATCCTGCACGGCGTGGCCCTGGCTTTCGAGCCAGGTTTTGAGGGCTTCTTTGCGTTCGAAGCCAGCGTGGTCGGAGCCGAGGGCGAGGGTCATGGCGGGTTCTATTGCTGAATTGTTGAATTGTTCTGTTACGGGAACAGCGTTGAACTGGTACCGCGAAGCTGCGCTTCGCCTCGCGCAAACCCGGCTCCCGTGTGGGGCAGCTTGCGCGAGGCGAAGCAGGAGCTTCGCGGTACAAGTTCACTCCTGCACCAGCAGCCGGCGGGCAAAAGTACGGCCGTCGGGCAGCGCCACGCGCACGGCGTACACGCCCGGTGCCAGCCCGGCCAGGTCGATTTCCTGCGTCAGGGTGCGGCCCACGGGGCGGGCCAGGTAGCGGCGCACGGAACGGCCCAGCACGTCGAGCAACATGACCGAAGCCGGGCCAGCCGGCGCGTCGGGCAGGCGCAGCGTGGCCCGGCCGGTGGCCGGGTTGGGCCAGAGGGCGGCGCGGGCGGCCAGGTCGCGGCTTTGCTGCGTGGCCGTGGGGCCGCCCCAGGGGTACTCGGTGTGCGTGGCCGTGCAACCCAGGTTGTTGGTGACGGTGAGGCGCACGGCCGTGCCCGGCGCAGGCACCGTGGCGTAGCGGTGCGGCGGCGGCGCGGGGCCGTCGTAGGTGGTGCCGTCGCCAAAATCCCAGTGCCATAGCAGCAGCACCCCGTAGCGCGGGCCGGGGGTGCTGGCCGCCAGCACTTGCAGTTGGTTGGGTGCCGCAAGGGCAGCGGCGAAATAGGCCGCAGGCGGACGTTGGCAGTAGTTGGGCACGTAGGGAGTGCCCGCGTTGGTGTAGCGCAACAGCCCGATGCCGGGCGTGGCGCTACTCTGACTGAAACCGTAAGCAAAGGTCAGTTCGCCCGCCGGGTTGAGGTCGGGGTACTCAAATACACCGGGGGCGGAGGCTGGCTCAGACAAGCGCCAGTCGAGCGCCACCCCGCCCGCCGACACGGACCGATAAGCGGCCAGGTAGCGCCCGGCGTAGAACTGCGCCGAGTCGAAGCGGCTGCCGATGACCAGCGCCCCGCCTCCCAACAAAGGCCGCACGTTGAAGGGAAAATCCTGGTGCCGGGTCGTCGGGTCGGGTTGGGTACGCAACTGCCAGCGGGGCCGGTCGAGGCTGTCGAGGGCCAGTACCCAGCCCTGGCCCGTGCGCTGCCGGATGGAAAAGCTGGAACCCGACAGCAACAGCCCCCCGTCGGCGGCGGGCTGCACGTCGTTGAACCCGTCGGAGTCCACGTCCGCCCCAAAATAGCGCGAACGGATGGTGTCGCCGTTAAGTTGGAAACGTAACACCCACCCGTCGTTGTAGAGCAGATTCGAGAACGCCACCGGCCGCGCCTGATACCCCGCCAGGGCATACGAGCCATCGGCCAGCGCCACCAGGTTGCACTTGCGCGAGTATGGCCGCCCCATCTGCCGCTGCCACAACACCGCGCCCGCCGAGTCGAAGCGGGCCACCAACACCACCGGAGCCGAGGTACTGGAGAAGGTTGTTTCGCAAGCCAGCAACGCCCCCCCATCGGGTAGGCCCATCAACCGGTGCTGCCCCAAAAGGCTACCCAACGAAAAGCGCCGCAACCACCGCAACCGGCCCGTCGAATCGGTTCGGCAAATGAAGTGGCCGGCCGCTGGGTAGGTCACGCCATTCAGGAAGCTCGCGCTAGAGTACCCAGTCATCAAAAAACCTTGCTGACTCGGGGTAATGGTGTAGCAATCATTGACGGTCTCAAATATTCCCTGAGAGGTAATGCTTCGTGACCGAAACAACAACCGGCTTCTCACAGTGTCGCCGTTGTTGCGATAAACCCAAACGCCCGATGCAAAATTAGCAGTATCTCCGATATTGGTGTCAGCGATTCCAACCCCAACAAATCGGTCGGGTCCAATCCGTTGAAAGTTAGCGAATGATACGCCCGGATTGACTGACTGAAACCGATACCATGACCGGACAGCTTGCGCCTGCACTCCGCTTGCCCCCAGGAGCAAGCCCGCTGCACAAAGCAGCAACCCAACCCGGCGCATTACTCTACAACCAAACGCTTGGTTTGCAGCGGTACTCCGTTCACTGCCAACGTCAGCGAATAGACTCCCGGTTTTAAGTTGCGCAAGTCTAGCTCGCGGCTGCGCTCGGTTACCGGCAGTGCGTAGTGACCCAGAAGCTGGCCATCCAACAAGTTGCGGATAGCTACCTCAGTCGTTTTGGCGAAAGGTGGCACTTGGTAATCAACCCGAACAAAGGAAGAAGCCGGATTGGGACGGAGGGCAAGCGGTTCGGGCGTTACAACAGCGGCTCGTTCCAGGCCCGTGTTTCCGAAGCCACACACTTGGCCAGCGTTTGGTGAATAAACACTCGTTGCACTAAGAAGCGTTACATCTTGATTTAGAACACCTAACCGCGTTGCATTTAGAACAATGTCTGTCGGGCCGATGTAGTTGCCAAAGGTAGTGTATTTTATAAAAGGAGCCAAGTTCGGGTTGGCGTTGAAAATGGCGTAGTAGCTTGGCCGGAGCGCCCCATAATTCAAAAACTTGTTGGTCAGGACCGGGGCTGGCGTACCGTTGAGCGGGTCAAACGTGACGGAAGCGTCCGTATCCAGGTAAATGCCGTAGGCCGTACCGGGCCGGGTGCCGTTGCCCCGGTCGAAGGTGTTACAGAAAAGCGGCAAGGATACTGTGACATTGGGCGGGCTGCCGCCAGAGGTAAGCCGCGCCGCCAAGCCCCGGCCGTGTACCTCCAGGCCCCGGCGGCACATTGTGAAGGTGTTGGCACTGATGGAATTGTTCGTAAGGGTCAGGGGCACGTTGCTCATCTCTACGCCCGTATGCAGCGCCGTGAACTGGCATCCCTGCAAGCGCATAAGCCGCTGGGCCTTGATGCCCACCTGCTTGTCGCGCTCGGAGAAAGCGAAGGTAGAATAGGCTGCGCCGTTGGGCTGCGAGAAGATGACCCAGTGCAGCCGCAGGGGCGTGTTGGCCGTAAAAATACCCCGGGTTTCGGGCAGTTGGTCGGGCACGTCGCCCGAGGTGCGGGCCGCCGCCACCTGCGCCCGGCTCTGGATGCCCGCGTCGGTCGGAAAGGTGAACGTGCTGCTTGCTTCGTCGAACTCGACGTTGCCCCCGCTGCTGGTGCTGTTCACGTTGACACCCGCCAGATAGAGATTATTGAACTGAGAGGTGGCCACGTACAGCCAGGCCGGGGCCGGGCCGACGGGTGAATGAAAGCCGAACAACGCATTTCGAAAAGTGCATTCGGCCACCGCCACCACGCTGCCCACAAACCAAACGTGGTAGCGGGCATAGTGGGGGTAGTTGGCGGTGCCCGCCGCGAAAGCCATCGGAGCCTTGAACGATTCGGGCTGCGAATCGAAGGTGCAGCGCAGCAGTTGGTCGCCGGTGCTGCCGGGCACCACCGTGCGGCGCAGCACTAGGCTCTGCTCATTGTGTAAAAAGTCGGTGGCCACGAAATCGTAGGTTGGCACGGCGGTGCCTCCGGCTGCTGCTTCCTCCATCTCCACGCCGCCCAAACTGTGACTGATTTGGCTCCGCAACGTGCCGACGGGCACAATGCCCGGCTGTAGGCTGGCCGGTAGCCGGGCGCTGATGCCCGCCGCCGTGTTCCGCACCCACAGCCGCCCCCACATGTCATCGCAGGCCGCCGTGATGCTCACGCCCGTCAGCGCCAGGCTCGCCCCGTTTTCCAGCACCAAATCCTTGCCGCCATCCATCAGAATGGTGCTGCCCATCGGGGGCTGATAAACCAAATCCTGCAAGCGGATGGGCGACGCACCTCCGAAGTGGAACCGCGTTCCCACCGAATAGCCCGCAAACGGTGAGCCGGTGCTGGCGTTGAACACCGACCCCGGCACCTCCACGATGTAGGTGGTCGACTTGGTGAGGGCGCAGCAGTTTTCGCGCACAAACACCGACGTGGTGGCCGTCGTCACGGCCCCCGTTTGGGGGTTGGTACTCGTAACGGTATAGGTGGTGCTGCCCGCCGCAGGGCTGACAACCACGGTGGTGCCGGTGGTAGCCGAAAGGGCTGTGTTGGGCGACCAGGTGTAGCTGCCGTTGCCGCCCGAGGCGGTGAGCGTGGCCCGGTCGCCGGCGCACATAGTATTCAGCGAATTCCACACGCTCACCGCGCCCGGCACGGCCGGCGGGTTGCCAATGTTGCTGACCGGCGGCTGCGGCTCGGAGCCAGCGGACGGCGCGGCGGCCGGACGGGCCGCGGCGGTTTGCGCTTGGGCGCACCACGGAAACGCCAGCATGACGCTAACGGCTAACAGCCCGGCCCAACGACGTGGGCGGGGGGGGGGGGGGGGGG
>JANYFQ010000564.1 GCA_025362615.1 Hymenobacter sp.
CGCGAGACCAAGCACCGCTTGGTGGTACACTGTGCTGGAAATCCTTCCGGCAAAACGGTTGCCGTTGCGCTGCCCTGGTAGGGAGCAGCGGGCGCTTTCCATTGGCTGGCCCGTTGCGCCAGCGGCACCCGCAACGTCAGCGCCGGACGTACTGCCGACTGTTTTGGTAGGGCTGCTGCCCCCGTTGCGTTTGCCCCCGGCTGTTGCGGCGGCGCAACCGGCACGTCTGCCGCTGCCGGAGCTTGGGCCGCCGCTTCGCCCGGATATTCGGCTGCCATTGCTTCCACTACTCCCAAGAGGCGCGACGCGAACGGCGCGGCCGGCACCGGCCAGCGGCCGGGGCGGTGCGGCACCGGCGTGGGTAGCTCGGGTGCCGTAAGCGCAATGCTGAAGGCGGGGGCCGGAGCCGCCGCAGTTGCAATTATTGGCGCTGGTGTTGGTTCGGCTATTGGCCTGACGACTGGAGTGGCCGTTTCCGCTGGTGCTTCCGGCTGCTGCGCCGCCGTTATCTCGCTTGGCTCCTGTGGGTTTTCAGCCGGTTCAAGGGCCTCGTTGGGGGCCGTTAAATCGGCCAGGCGGCCTCCGCCTGGCAGCTGCGGCAGCACGGCCAGCAGCGGCCGTTGCGCCGCCAGCGCCCGCAGCAGCGGCAGCGTGGGCACGGGCACCGCGCCGCCGCGCCGCAGGGCGGGGTCGTGGGCATCCCAGGCCAGCACCAGCAGCAACGACGGGGGAGGAGTGGCCATAATTTTGGTGCTCAGTGCTTAGTGCTTAGTGCTTGGTGCTTGGTGCCTGGATTTTGGTGCCTGGTGCTTAGTGCTTGGTGCTCAGTGCTTGGTGCCTGGGTTTTTTGCATCGAACGGCTCCACCCCGGCACTGCGCTCCCTGCGCTTTGCCACTGCGCCCACTGCGTGACAGAAGTAGTCGCCAACCCGCAACTAGCAACCAGCAACAAGCAACCCCCAACCCGCCCCGCAAAGATGGCCCCTGCCCGCCAGCTTCCAAGCCCCGCCCCGGTTTTTTTGCACCCGCCTCCCGGCTCCCGCCTTAACTTGCAGGCTTAAACCGGCCCCAATCAACGCCCTTCGCATGACTTCCGATTCGCTGCAAGACCATAACTACATGGTGAATAACCTGGCGGCCCAGGTCCACCAGGAACTACTGGCCGACGCCGTGGTGCGGGTCGAAACCCTGGCCCCGGCCCGCTACCTCTTCACCTGCGCCAACGGCGTGCGCCTGGCCCTGCACCTGGTGAGCGACAAAATCATCCGCTTCCGCTACCTCACCCCAGGCGGCCCGCTCGACCCCGATTTCAGCTACGCCGTGCCGCCCGAAGCCCTCGCCGCCCGCCCCGGCCCAACCTTCCTCGAATTCACCGAAAAGGCCGACCATTACCGCCTCACCACGGCCCGCCTCATCTGCACCGTCAGCAAAACCGGCCTCCGCGCCCGCGTGCTCGACCGCTCCGGCAACGTCCTCTCCGACGACGAAAAAGGCTTCCACTACCAGCCCGACGACGCCACCGGCAACGACATCGTCAAGATGAGCAAGCACGTGCCCGGCGGCGTGCATTACTACGGTCTCGGCGACAAGCCCGACAACATGGACCTGCGCGGCAAACGCTTCACCAACTGGGGCTCCGACACCTACGGCTACAAAAAAGGCAGCGACCCGCTCTACAAAAACATCCCGTTTTTCTACGTCCTCCACCAGCGCCTGGCCCACGGCATCTTCTTCGACAACTCCTTCAAGGCCAGCTTCGACTTCGCCGCCGAACGCGCCGACCTGGCCTCGTTCTGGGCCCAGGGCGGCGAGCTGAACTATTACTTCATCTACGGCCCCACGCTGCTCGAAGTGGCCCAGGAATACACGCTCCTCACCGGCCCGCCCGAGCTGCCGCCGCTCTGGACGCTGGGCTACCACCAGTGCAAGTGGAGCTACTACCCCGAAAGCAACGTGCGGGCCATCGCCGCCGGCCTGCGCGAACGCCAAATTCCCTGCGATGCCATCTATTTGGACATTGATTATATGGACGGCTTCCGGTGCTTCACCTGGCACCCCGAGCGGTTTCCCAACCCCAAAAAGATGGTGCAGGAGCTGGCCCACGACGGCTTCAAAACCGTCGTCATCATCGACCCCGGCATCAAGATTGACCCCGCCTACCCGGTGTACACCGAAGGCCTGGCCAATGACTACTTCTGTCGCCGCGCCGACGGCCCGCTCATGCGCGGCACCGTCTGGCCCGGCCTCTGCACCTTCCCCGACTACACCCGGC
>JANYFQ010000586.1 GCA_025362615.1 Hymenobacter sp.
CGCACGGCATACAGGCCGGGGGCGAGGCCGCTCAGGTCGAGGGCCAGCTCGGTGGCCTGGGCGGGCAGCGTGGCCTGGCGCACGGTGCGGCCCAGGGCGTCGCGCAGCGTGATGCGGCGGGCGACTGGCGCGGCGGGCAGGCGCAGGGTGGCCGTGCGGCTGGCCGGGTTAGGGTACACGGCCGGCGCGGCGGCGGCCCGTGCGGCGGCCCCGGCGAGCGGGGCACCGGCCGGGGCCAGGTCGAGGAAGAAGCGGCCGGCCACGGCGGTGGCGGCGCTGGCAAAGGCGTAGCGCGTGGCGGCCGTGAGGGGCGTGGCCGTGCTCAGGAGTTGGTCGCGCAGCACGAGGCGGGTGCCGGGGGCGAAGGCCGTGAGTGCGCCCACGGCCAGCACGTAGCGGCCGGGGGCGGGCAGGGCCAGGGCCAGGGGCACGGTGGCGGTGGCGTTGCCCAAGGCGGGCAGGCCCTGAATGGCGAGGGCTTCGCCGGTGCTGGCGGTGGCGCTCAGGCCCAGGCCGTTGGGGTTGGGCAGCTTGGCGGCGTCAAACTGCGCGTCGAGCCCGGTGCTGGCCCCGGCTTCGACATACACATAGAGGTTGTCGGCAAGGCCGGCGGGGTTGGCTTCGGGGGCCAGGGCCAGGCGCAGTGTGGGGCGCGGGGCGGTGCCGCGGTGCAGGTCTTGCAGCGTGGCCTTGCCGGTGCCCATGCCCGTGGTGGTGCGGGCCGCGTTGCGGAGGGTGAGCGTGCCGGTAGTTTGGCCGGCGCTCACGCGCACCCAGAAGCCCTGGCCCATGGGCAGCACGGGGTCGAGGTCGCCCAGGCCGTTGGCGTAGCTGAGGTAGCGCCCGCCGTACTGCCCGCTGGCTTCGAAGGCGTAGATGGACGCGTCGAGGCCGGGGCGGTCGGCGGCCGGCACCAGGCCCCAGTGGAGGGGGCTGGGGTAGGGGTTGCTCACCAGGGCCCAGCCGGCGAAGCCGCCGCTGGCGGCGTTGCCGAAGGCGGCGGCCGGCACCCGGCCCAACGCGAGGCTGATATCCCCGTTGTTGAGCGGGCCCCGGAAAGCAATGCGGCGGTTGCCGGGCATATTGCCCGTCAGGCCCCGGCCCACCACGAGCGGGTCGGTGGGGGCGGCAAAGGCCGTCCAGCCCTTGTCGAAGGGCGCGAGGTTGTTCTGGGCCGAAAGCTGCCGGCTCTGGTCGTAGGTAAACACCGTCGGGTAGGGTTGCGTCAGGCCGGGGGTGGGCGAGGCGTTGTAGGTGGCCGAGCAGGTGGGCGCGTAGCCGGAGCCGCCCAGGTCGGCCACGGTGGCCGTGGCCACGGGCGGCCCTACGTGGCGGTAGCCCAGGGCGCTGCCCGAAGCGTAGGCCGGCAGCCACACTTCCACGGTGGCGTTGCCCTGCACCACGCCCGTGCCCTCGTTCACGACCATCGCCACGCTGTCGGGCGAGGAGCGGATGCGGAGTTCGGTGGCCGGCGTGGGGGGGCGCAGGATGCAGCCGGGCTTGACGATGAGGCGGCCGGTGATGGCCGTGGGGTTGGTGAGGGTGAGGCCGGCCGGGCAGTCCACGGTCAGCTCGAACACCTCGGGGGGCAGGCCGGTGCCCGTCACCTGGCTTGCCGCTGGCGCCGCGTAATGGTCATACCCCTTTTTGGAGTAGCGAAAGGCCTGCGCGGGCAGCGGCGTGGGCGCGGTGGCGTACTGAAATTGCCCGCTCAGCCCGTCGGCCGAAATGCCGGCCGGGTCGCTGATGTAGAGCGTCGCGCCGGCCTGCATATCCAGGCCGCCAGCGGGGCCAAACAGCACCGGCCCGCGCATGATGCCCGCATCGGCCAGGGTGAGCTTGCCAGTGCAGGTGATGCCGCCCGGGCTGCCGCTGGGGGCAGTGGCATCGCCACCGTCCAGCACCGTGATGTTGTGGTAGGTGCCGCCGGGAATGGTGAGGGCGGTCGTGATGAACAGGTCGTCGGCCGCAGGCGGGCCGACTTCCAGCAGCCGCACCGAGTTGTCGGCGCAGCGCACCAGCACGTCGGCCAGGCCGTCGTTGTCGCAGTCGCCCACCCAGGCGTCGGCCGGGGCGGCGGGCAGGGCCAGGGTGCTGCCCACGAAACCGCCGCGCCCGTCGTTCAGGCCCACCCACAGGGTGTTGTTGCCGGGGCACAGGGCCAGCAGGTCGCGGTCGCCGTCGCCGTCGAGGTCGGCGGTGTAGGCGCGGGTGGGGCCGCTGCCGGGGCCGGTGGCGATGGAGCGAAGCGACATAAGGGCATTGCCACTGTTCCCGATTCGCCGGAATGCGCCGATGGTTACGGCATTGTTTCCGGGCACGGGCACGATGGACTCCTCCAGGCCATCGCCGTCGAGGTCGGCCAGGGCGATGTTGCTGCCCACGGCCCCGGTCAGGGTCGAGGCGCTGGCATCGGCATCGTGCAGGTCGCCGGCCACGTCCACCGGAAACACCCGCACATGGGGGCCGCCGCCGGGGCCGGCCCCGCCCCAGGCCAGTTGGCCTTCGGGGCTGAGGCCGCCGGGCGCGAAGGCCACCGTGGCGGGGTCGCCGCTCACGGCGTAGCTCAGCAGGGAGGTGCGGTCGTTGCTGCCCGCCCCTTTGGTGTTGATGGCGTGGCGGGCGGGGGTGGGCATGATGGCTTCCAGCGCCCCGTCGTGGTTGAGGTCGGCCAGGGCGAGGTCGGTCACGAGGCCGGGCACGTCGGTGGTGCTGACGAAGGTGAGGCTGCCGGTGGCTGCGGCCTGGTACACGTCGCAGCGGCTGCTGCCCAGGCTGGTGCTGATGCTGACGATGACGACATCGGGAATGCCGTCGTCGGTGAGGTCGGCGCAGCGCACGAAGGCCGGCTCAAATTCGGACGTGGCCGTGGGGTCGGGGCTGTCCACGGGGTTCGTGGCCCAGCGGCGGCTGCCGGCCGGGGGCGCGAGCCGCTGAATCCAGGCCCGCTTCACCTTGGGCGGCTTGGAGGACCCGGTTCCGCTCTGCACCACTTCCAGCACATCGAGCTTGCCGTCGCCGTTGAAGTCGGCCGTGGCCGTGATGGAGCCGGGCGTGAGGGCCAGGGGCGGTTCGGCCAGGGCCACGCAGGTGCCGTTGCTGGGGTCGGGGCGGCGGTCTACGCGCCAGCTCACGGGCGGGCCGCTGCGGCCGTCGGCGGCGGTGGCCCCGGTCATGGTCAGGGTGAAGGGGGCGATGGCCGGGTTGGTCCAGGTGTAGGGCAGGGCCCCGGGCGCGGCGGCGTTGATGCTGCGGGCCGGAATGGGCGCGTACTTGCCCCGCGCCCCGCAGCGCACCCGCAGCGCGGGCTGGGTGCCGCTGGCATCGAGGGCGGCGCCGTGCAGAATGCTCACGTCGGTGGGGCTGCTGCGGCGCACCAGGGCGTTGTGGGCCGGGCTGAGCCGGGTAATGGCCACCGGCTCCTGGTTCAGCAGGCTGGCCACGTCGCCGGAGCCGGTGCATACCGCAATGGCATCCAGGTCGCCGTCGTTGTCGAGGTCGCCGGCCACCACGCGGGCCACGCCCTGGCCCCAGCAAAACACCTTGTCGCCGGCCAGCCGCCCCGGCCGCGTTTCGCCGTCCGAGAACGTGCCCTGGGCGCGGGGGCCGGTGTTGCGGCACACCGTCAGGCCGCTGCCGCTGGCATCGGGCACCAGCAGGTCGAGGTCGCCGTCGCCGTCGAGGTCGGCCAGGGCCAAGTGGTGGGCCGGCTCGCGGAGAATGCGGAAGGATTGGTTCATGGTCAGGGTGCCGCTGGGCTGGGTTAGCAGCAGCACCGAAGGCGGCACGGCCGTGCTGCCGGTGCTGTTTCCGGCCCCGGCCACGGCAAAATCCACGCGCCCGTCGCCGTCCACATCGCCGGCGCAGAGGCCGGTGGGCGTGGTGCCCGCCGGTAAGGCCACGCGCTGGGGCAGCCACTGCGACAACTGCCAGCGCAGGATGGCCAGTTCGCCGGTGTCGCGGCAGGCCGCCACCAGGTCGAGGTCGCCGTCGTTGTCAATGTCGGTACACAGCACGTCCACCGGGGTGCCGGCGCAGGCAATGGCCGAGCCGGCCGGGGTGCTAAAGCTGCCCGTGCCGTCGTTGGTGCATACCACCAGGGTGTTGGCGGCGGCATCGGCCACGGTCAGGTCCAGGTCGCCGTCGGCATCGAGGTCGCCCACGCACAGGGCCACGGGGTTGGCCCAGCCGCTGCCCACGGCCACGGGGGTGCCGAAGGTGCCGGTGCCGTCGTTCAGGCACAGGTGTACACTGGCCGCTGTGCCGCCCCCGCCGGGCGCGGCGCACAGCAGGTCGAGGTCGCCGTCGTTGTCCACGTCGGCGCAGCGCACCACGTTGGTGCCCGCTGGCACGGCCCGGCGCTTCTGCACCGAGGGCAGCAGCAGCCGGCCGCTGGCCCCGGCCGTGTTCAGCAATACCTGCACGAGGCCGGCCACGGGGTCTGCGGCCACGGCGTCGAGGTAGCCGTCGTTGTCCACGTCGGCCAGGGTGGCATCGGCCAGGTGGGCCACGCGCTGGTCGGGCTGAAAGCGCACGAACAGCTTGGCGGTGCTGCTGCCCCCGGCCGCCGCCGTAAACTGCACCGTGCGCTTGACGGCGGGCAGGCCCCCGCCCTGGATGTGGCCCCGCACCGAGGCGGGCACCGTAATGCTCACCTCCTCGCCCGCCCGCAGCGGGGCGGTGGGCGTTACCACTACCCGGTCGTTGGCCCCCATCCCCCTGGTGTTGATGGCGTGCTTGCCGCCGGCAAACACCGTGATGCCGCCGATGGTGGCCGGGTCCACGGGTTGCGAGAATTGAATTTCGAACGGGGCCGTGCGCGAAGCGCTCACGGCGTGGGCGGCGGGCGTGGTGCCCGTCACCTCAAAGGTTTGGGCCGAGGCCGCCGGGGCGGCCAGGGCCAGCACGGCGGCCAGCCAACGGGTGCGGCGGCCCACCGCCACGGCGGCGGCGGGCGACGAATGCGTCAAGATGTTCATAACAATAGGGGGGGGTAGGGGGGTGAGCAACTACGTCGCCTCATGTTCAATGAGTAGTCAAATGTACTGAAAAAAAAGTAATGAAAGCTTGCTATGCTTTTGGGCCTTTGAAGATGCCGGACGGCGGCGTGTTGCCGGCCCGCCGCCCCGGCCCGCCGCCCCCCCCGATTTGGCAATTGATATTTTTTGGAACACCTTTGAACCGCGTAGCCGGCCGCCCGGCTAAGCGGTTCGTTTTCACCCTTCCTTTTTCCCTCACTGCCCATGCTCTACGCCGACAAGTACGACAACCATTTCCTCAACATCACCTGCGGCCGGGCGCGCTTCGCCGACTTTGCCGGCTACACCGTCAATGCCCTCAAAGCCGCCGGCACGCCCGCCGCCCTGGCCGCGCTGGCCGGGCCGCTGGCCAGCGCCCAGGCCGCGTTTCTGACCGACGTGGCCCGGCGCACCACCGGCGGCGGCAGCACCCAGGACAACACCCAGGCCGAAGACACGCAGTGGACCGCCATCCGGGCCTTCCTCGCCGAAACCGACACCGTGACCCTGCGCCCCGCCTACTTTAAGAATGCCGTGGGCCTGCAGGCCATCTACCCCGCCAAGCTCGGCGGCCTCACCGAGGCCACCAAGGGCACCCGCCTGGCCAAGTTCGAAGCCTACGTGCAGGCCCTGGAGGCCGCCGCCCCCAGGCTCACGCCCGCCCCCGGCAAGGCCGCCCGCAAGCTGCTCGACGCCTACCGCGCCGTGGCCGACACCAAAGACACGGGCGAAAACGCCGTGGCCGGCCTCATTCAGCAGCTCGGGCCCCAGGCCGTGGCCCTCTGCGAAGCCCTTTTCGACGTGCATTGCACCGGCCTGGCCACCTACTCGCGCACCCCGGCCCTGGCCGCCGCCCTGTTCAACTACGGCCTGCTGCCCAAAAAGAAGCGCGGCCCCCGCCCGTCCAAAGTATAGCCGCTACTGGCCGTGGCCAGTGACGTTGCCGGGTGCCCGGCAAGGCTGGTGGCCGTGGCCAGTGCCGCTGCCGGGTGCCCGGCAAGCCTACTGGCCGTGGCCAGTGACGTTGCCGGGCGCCCGGCGGGCTTAGTGGCCACGGCCAGTGCCGTTGCCGGGTGCCCGGCAAGCTTGGTGGCCGTGGCCAGTGCCGTTGCCGGGCACCCCGCAAACAGCAAAAGCTACCCCTGGGGGT
>JANYFQ010000598.1 GCA_025362615.1 Hymenobacter sp.
GGGGGGGGGGGCGGGGGGGCCCCCGGGGGTGGTAAAGGCCCAAGGACATCTCGCGCCTAAAAATCGCCCAAAAAGAAAAACGGTTTCTTGACCCAAACGCAAGTCGTTCGACGGCTTTACCACCCCCGCTCGCGCCTCGTCGGCGCTCGCATCCCCTCCTTGAAAAAGGAGGGGAGTTTGACGTTCAACACCCACCCCCGCCCATGCGCCTGCTGCTCTGTTGCTGCCTGCTGCTGGCCAGCGCCCCGGCGCTGGCCCAGTTCAACGCGCTGCCCGTGCCCCGCATCGCCGCCGCGCCCGCTCCCGACGACCCGCCCGCCGTGCAACGGCAGTTGTTTCAGGCCGCCGCGTTTGCCGCTAAGTTTCAGGACTCGGAGGCGCTGGGGCGCTACCAGGCGGTGCTCAAGAGCCAGCCCGCGCACTACCTGGCCCTGTGGCAGGCAGCGGTGCTGAGCGTGAAAATTGGCCAGCGCTACTCCGACGAAACCCGCAAGCGGGCGTATTTCGCCGCCGCCCGCCAGTACGCCGACCGCGCCCTGGCCCTGCGCCCCGAAGGCGGCGAGGCCAACTACGCCGCCGCGCTGGCCTTGTTCAGCCAAGCCACGCTCTACAGCGCCAAAGGTCGCCTGGCCGCCTACCGCGAGCTGCGCTCCTACGTGTACTTGGCCGCCGAAAAACGCCCCGACCTGCCCGAAGCCTGGCAGCTATTGGGCCGCTGGGAGTACCGCCTGGCCCACTACAACATTTTCGAGCGCCTGGCCAGCCAGCTTTTGTTGGGCGGCACGCCCGCCGCCACCAGCCAGCAGGCCATGACGAGCCTCGAACGCGCCCGTGACCTGGCCCCCGACCGCCTGCAATTCCGCTACGACCTGGCGCGGGTGTACCGCTACCAGGGCCGCCGCCGCCGCGCCATCGCCGAGCTTGAAGCAGCGGCCAAGCTGCTGCCCGTCACGAGCGAGGATTTGATTATCAGCCGCCTGTGTGCCCAGATGCTGCCGCCCCTGCAACGCGCCGCCGCCCGCCGCGAGCGCCGCCGCCGCCCCCGGCTGCGCGTGGCCCCCGGCCCGATGGAGGGCCTGGGGCGGCCCGAAACGCGGCCGGGGCCGTAGTTTTGGGGGTTGGTTGGTTGGTTTTTGGTTGGTTAGTTTTTGGTTTTTTGGTGATGGCGCACAAGACGGTATTTGATAACGAAGCAGCACTAGGCGGGGCGCGACCAACGAATGCGGCAATCGAACACCAGAAGCCAACGAATACCCAACACCCAATACTCAACACCCAACACCAAAAACTCAGTACCCAGCCACCAACCACCAAAAACTTTCTCCTCCTCGGGCTGCTGCTGCTCCTCACCGCCTGCCAGCCCGGCTCCGACGAAGCCCCCGACACCCTTGTGAACCTGCGGACCGTGCAAAGCGGCCCCCGCGTACAGGCCGACGAGTTGGACGGGGCCATCGCCCGCCAACCCCAGAACACCGCCCTGCTGGCCCGCCGCGCCACCCTGCGCCTGGCCGCCGGCCAGGCCACGCCCGCCCTGCGCGACCTCAACCGCGCCCTCGCCATCGACGACACCGACGGCCGGCTGTACTTCCTCAAAGCCCGCGCCCTGCGGGCCCTCGGCCGCCTCCCCGAATCGTTGGCCGCCGCCGCCGCCGCCGCCGCCCACGGCTTCGGTGGCCCCGAACTGGCTTTGTTGGAGGGCGAAACCCATCTCGCCGCCCGCAATTACCCCGCCGCCCTCTCCAACCTCGACCGCACCCTGCGCCTCGACCCCGACCAGCCCGCCGCCTTGTTTTACGAGGGCCTGGCCTACGCTGCCGTTGGCGACACCAGTACCGGCGTACAGTATTTGCAGGATGCGCTGGGCCGCGAACCGCACCAGCCCGAAATTCTGCACCAGTTGGCTTTCTTGCTCAATGCCTGGCGCGTACCCGAAGAGGCCGCCCGCTACGCCGCCCTCGGCCTGCGGGCCGACTCTGCCTCCGGCCTGCTGCACTACGACTACGGCCGCCAACTCGAACTCCAAAACCAGCCCGACTCGGCCGCCTGGTACTACCGCCGCGCCCTGGCCCTCGACACCACCGTGTACCGCGCCGACTACCGCCTGGCCCTGCTCAGTGCCCAGCGGGGGCAGCGCCCGGCCAGCCTCATCGCGCCGCTGGCCCGCGCCCTGCGCCGCAACCCGCGCCTGCCCCAGGCCCGCGCCCTGCTCACCGAAGCCCTCGAAGCCCAGGGCCGCCTGGCCGAAGCCCTGGCCCAGTACCGCCAGCTTGTGCTCGAAAACCCTGGCAACCAGCACTGGACGTTTAAAGTCTGGAAGCTCAACGAACGCTACCAACTCACCCTGCCCGACAGCCTCCGCACGCTGCCGCGCTGGTACTTCCGGCGGCCGGTGGCGCCCAAGCGTCCCCAGGCAATGGAGCCCTTGCAGCCTAGGTCATTGCTGCATTGACGGCCACGGCCCGCACCCTCCGGCGCTGCTGCCACTGCTGGGGTGTCCCCGCCCGCTGCATCGGCCGCCGCGCCGCAGCGTGTCCGTTCCATCCGTTAAATTCGTTCGCATCTGCGGTCTAACTTTGCACCCTGAACGGCCTGGCTGGTCCTTAGTACGGATGGCCCGCAAGCTGCTTAGTTATTCTCATGCCCCAAATTGCCCTCCCCGACGGCTCCCTGCGCGAGCTGCCCGACCACGCCACCGGCTACGACCTAGCCGCTTCCATCTCCGAGGGCCTGGCCCGCAACGCCCTGGCCGTGACTGTGAACGGCGAAGTCCGCGACCTCCACCGCCCGCTGCCCGACGGGGCCAGCGTATCCATCCTCACCTGGAACGACCCGCTGGGCAAGGCCACCTACTGGCACTCCTCGGCCCACCTCATGGCCGAAGCCCTCGAAGTGCTCTACCCCGGCGTGAAGCTCGCCATCGGCCCCGCCATCGAAAACGGTTTCTATTACGATGTCGATTTGGGCGAAGGCCGCAGTATTTCCAGCAACGACTTCCCCGCTATTGAGCAGAAAATGCTGGAGCTGGCCAAAGCCAAAAGCCAGTACATCCGCCGCGAAGTTCCGAAAGCCGAAGCCATTGCCTACTTCACCGACAAGCAGGATCCCTACAAGTTGGAGCTGCTCGAAAACCTGGAAGACGGCCAGATTACCTTCTACACCCAAGGAAATTTCACCGACCTCTGCCGGGGTCCCCACATACCCGACACCGGCACCATCAAGGCCGCCAAGCTCATGAACGTGGCCGGGGCCTTCTGGCGCGGCGACGAAAAAAACAAGCAGCTCACCCGCCTCTACGGCATCACCTTCCCCAAGGCCAAGGAGCTGGCCGAGTACCTCGAACGCCTCGAAGAAGCCAAGCGCCGCGACCACCGCAAGCTGGGCAAAGAGCTGAAGTTGTTCGCTTTCAGCGAGCGGGTGGGAGCGGGGCTGCCGCTGTGGCTGCCAAAGGGCACGGCCCTGCGCGAACGCCTCGAACAGTTCCTCCGCAAGGCCCAGGTGAAGGCCGGCTACCAGCCCGTCGTCACGCCCCACATTGGCGCTAAGGAGCTGTACGTCACCAGCGGGCACTACGAAAAGTACGGGGCCGATTCCTTCCAGCCTATCCGTACGCCCAACCCCGGCGAGGAATTTTTCCTCAAGCCGATGAATTGCCCGCACCACTGCGAAATCTACAAAACCGAGCCCCGCAGCTACCGCGACCTGCCCGTGCGCCTGGCCGAGTTCGGCACCGTGTACCGCTACGAGCAGTCGGGCGAGCTGCACGGCCTGACGCGGGTGCGCGGCTTTACGCAGGACGACGCCCACATCTTCTGCCGCCCCGACCAGGTGAAGGACGAATTCATGAAGGTGATTGACATTGTACTCTACGTGCTGAACGCGCTTGATTTCAAAGACTTCACCGCCCAAATCAGCCTTCGCGACCCCGAGAATAAAACCAAGTACATCGGCACAGACGAGAACTGGGCCAAGGCCGAAGCCGCCATCCAGGAAGCCGCCGCCGAAAAGGGCCTCACCACCACCACCGAGTACGGCGAGGCGGCGTTCTACGGCCCCAAGCTCGACTTCATGGTGCGCGACGCCATCGGCCGCCGCTGGCAGCTTGGCACGGTGCAGGTCGATTACAACCTGCCCATCCGCTTCGGCCTCGAATACACCGCCGCCGACAACTCCAAGGCCACGCCGGTCATGATTCACCGCGCCCCGTTCGGCTCCCTCGAACGCTTCGTGGCCGTGCTGATTGAGCACTGCGGCGGCAACTTCCCGCTCTGGCTCACGCCCGAGCAGTTCATCGTGCTGCCCATTTCCGACAAGTACGTCGAGTACGCCCACGAGGTAAAAGCCCGCCTCGAAGCCGAAGACCTGCGCGGCACCATCGACGCCCGCGACGAGCGCATCGGCCGTAAAATCCGCGACGGTGAGATGGCTAAAACCCCTTACCTGCTGGTGGTTGGCGAGAAAGAAGCTCAGGACGGCATCGTGTCCGTCCGCAAGCACGGCGAAGGCGACTTAGGCTCCATGCCACTCGCCGACTTCATCAAAAGCGTCCAAAGCCAGTTGCTGTAACGCGGGTTTTCAACCCGCGCGTGGGCGGCCCGAAGCGCGAACGCAACCGTTTTGGCGGTCCCACGCACGGGTTGAAAACCCGCGCTACCCCACCGGCACTTGCTTTTGTCAATAAAAACGCCGATATTTGCCCCCTGATTGCCAGCGCCTACGCCCCGGCAATTCCGCCCCGAACTCATTTTTCCGCCCTTTTCACTAGGAGGACCCCAGTCATAGCCGCTCCCAATCGCCGTTACGTCCCCCGCCAGCAGGTGGAGGAGCCGTTCAAAATCAATCATAAAATCCTGGCCCGTGAAGTCCGACTCGTCGGCGACAACGTGGAGCAGGGCGTTTATCCGACCGACCAGGCCCGGAAAATGGCGCAGGACCAAAATCTCGACCTCGTCGAGATTTCGCCCACTGCCACCCCGCCGGTTTGCCGCGTCATCGACTACTCCAAATTCAAATACGAGCAGAAGAAGAAGACCCGCGAGCTGAAGGCCAAGCAAACCAAGGTCGTGCTCAAGGAAATTCGCTTCGGCCCCAACACCGACGAGCACGACTTCGACTTCAAAGTGAAGCACGCCCAGGAATTTTTGCGCGAAGGCGCGAAAATCAAGAGCTACGTTCACTTCGTTGGCCGGAGTATCGTGTTCAAGGAACGCGGCGAGATTTTATTGCTCAAGTTTGCCCAAGCCCTTGAGGACCTGGCCAAAGTAGAGCAACTGCCCAAACTCGAAGGCAAACGGATGTTTCTGTACCTAGCCCCCAAGGCAGCCGTGGTAGCCAAGGCCGCCGCTGCCGCCGCCGCCAAGCCCGCCGCTTCGGATAAGGACAAAGGCGACAAGAAAGCTAAGCCCGCCGCCGATGCCAAGCCCGCCGAAGCAACTGCTGATGCCGTAGTTGCGGCTCCGGCCGAAGCGCCCGAATAAGTTTTTCCCTGGTTGTAGGTGGCTTCCCGACCCTCGGTCGGTCAGCAATCAACAATTTTCAACAACCGCAGGTCGGCGCAAGCCAATCACCAACCAACCCAACCCCACGACAATGCCGAAAATGAAGACCAAATCCGGTGCAAAGAAGCGCTTTGCGCTCACCGGAACGGGCAAGGTAAAGCGCAAGCACGCCTACAAGTCGCACATCCTCACCAAGAAAAGCACCAAGCGCAAGCGCGGCCTCACGCACACCGGCCTCGTTAGTTCGGCCGATATGAACCGGGTGAGCCAGATGCTGGTGATGTAGTTTAATTATGAATTATTAATTATGAATTATGAGTTGGTGAGGGGGTTTGAAAACCCTCTTTCGACCGTATTTCTACTGTGGAAACTGAGGCAAGGCCGTCATGCCAACGCCAGTTGTGAATCCCCAATTAATAATTCGTAATTTAAAATTCATAATTAATTTTTAAACCAGGTAACCGGCTGCCATTCAAGCTTCAGCTCGCGCTGAGCGCCGTTTGCCAAAAACAACTCAGGTTATGCCCAGGAGTGTAAACCACGTCGCGTCACGCGCCCGGCGGAAAAAAATAATGCGTTTGGCGAAAGGCTACTACGGCCGCCGCAAAAACGTGTGGACCGTTGCCAAGAACGCCGTCGAAAAAGGCCTCGTTTACGCGTACCGGGACCGCAAAGTGAAGAAGCGCGAGTTCCGCGCTCTTTGGATTCAGCGCATCAACGCCGGTGCCCGGCAGCACGGCGTGTCGTACTCGCAACTGATGGGCGGCTTGAAGAAAGCCAGCATCGACCTCAACCGCAAGGTATTGGCCGACCTCGCCCTCAACCACCCCGCTGCCTTCGCCGGCATCGTGGAGAAAGTGAAGTAAGCGCCCACTCAGTATCCCTCAAACAAGAAAACGCTTGCCCATCGGGGTCAAGCGTTTTCTTGTTTGCAGGCACTGCTTCCCGGAGTTGCTTTGCCAAGTGCCGGAAACTAAAAAAAACCGCCCTGACACTGCTGCCAACGCGGTTTTCTCGGACGTAGCGGGAGGCGGGCTCGA
>JANYFQ010000643.1 GCA_025362615.1 Hymenobacter sp.
CCGGTTTGTTTGTGGGCTAAGGGTCGTCACAATGCCGGTAGCTGTGCGGTGTCGTGCGGATTGAAGACCACCAACCCCGCCATACCGGCAAAGTCGGACACGTTGCGCGACACCAGCACCAGCCCGTGGGCCAGGGCCGTAGCAGCAATGATGGCATCAGGCAATTTCACGCGGTGCTGCTGGCGCAGGCGGATGGTTTGGGCAACAACCGGCTCGTCCAAAGGTAGCACGGCCACGCTTTGCACAAAATCCTGCATCGTCGCGTATTCGGCGGCGGGTTCGGTTTTGGTGAGCAATTCGATGCGCGTGACCACCGAAACAGCAACCGCAAGCTGGTTCAATTGCCCCTCGAGCCACGCGCTGGCCACCGGTGGCAATCGCCCGGTCACCAAGTCAATGATGGCGTTGGTGTCGGCTAAATAGCGCGTTCCCATTCGCCTCGGATTTTTTGCAGGTGAGCGTCCCAGGCTTCAGCCGAAGCGGCGGGAATACTACCCGCCCACTTGCGCGGAGTAGCGGATAGGTTTTCGGGCAGGGCCGCCGGGGCATTCACCACGGCCAGCACCTCAATGCGGGGCAGGTGCCGTACCGATTCGACGGCAACGTCGTCGGGGGCGTTGATAACCATGATGGGCATAGCGGGAAGGGGTTGGGTGGGTTAAAGGTACGGGGCAACCACGGCGGCGGGCAAAATGATGCAAGCCCGGCAGCAATACCCCGGCCCGTGCAGGTGGTTTTGCCAGGTTTCTTCCCCATCGGGCTTCCGGCCCCCACCGTGCGGCGCTTACCTTGCGGCCTTATTCACGGTTCCGCTTTTTTGCCGCCTGGCCCGCTTGCCTTATGATTGTGCTCGAACCCTTTGGCCCCGCCGATTTCCCGCAGCTCATGGCTTGGGTACACGACGAGCGCCTGATGAAAGAATGGAGCGGCTCGATGTTCGCCTTCCCGCTCACCGAGGCCGGCCTGGCCTGGTACATCCAGGGCAGCAACGATATGCCCGACCCCGACGTGCTCATTTACAAGGGCGTAGATAGCAAAACCGGCCTCACGCTGGGCCACATCTCGCTCGGCGGCATCAGCCAGCGCGACCGCGCCGGCCGCCTCACGCGGGTGCTCGTCGGCAACACCACCGACCGCCGCCGGGGCGTGTGCCAGGGCATGGTGCGGGCGCTGCTCCGCATTGGTTTTGAGGAGCTAAAGCTGCACCGCATCAGCCTCGGCGTGTACGATTTCAACCACGCCGCCCTCACCTGCTACCTCAAGTGCGGCTTCCGCCAGGAGGGCCTGCTGCGCGACGTCGTGCGCCACGACGACGGCTACTGGAGCCTCATCGAAATGAGCATCCTGGCCCACGAGTGGCAAGCGCTGTGATGGGCGGTGCCGGTTGCTGGCGCGGATGAAAAGCCCCGGCCGGGCCGCAACGGCCGGGGCGCAACGGCCGGGGCGGTAGCCGGCCGGGCAGCCGACTGCTGCGTGTATTTTTCGGCCCTCAATGCGCTGACGACCGTCTTGTTGGTAATAACGGCGCTGCTCTTAAGACAGGAAAATTAACCAACATCCACTTTAATCCGAAATCGTTTTGGATGGATGGCTTGCCGTTATCAACCAACAAAGTCTATTTGTCGCCTCAAGCACACAAAGTATCAGTGCGAGGCGGGCTGACAGCAAATTGAGAGGGTCTTCTGGTTTGCACGATAACGCTCGGCTAGAATAATATAGGCGAGGGACCAACAGGATAACTATTTAGGCGAAAGCACAAATCTTCAGCTGAAATTTGCCCATAATTCGGACCATAAACAAAAGTGTATGTCTCCTCAAACGAACCATTTGAGATATGGAACATTAATTGGATTATACAATTCATTAACAAAAGTCTTATCATCTAACTTAAGCGGCCGCAAGACGAGCCTGTTAGACTCAAGAATCAAATCCTTTTCAAAAAAGTGAAGCATGGCGTAGCTGTCAAAAACGGTTTGAAGAGGAATAAGTGCAGTGGTTAATAAATGGCTCCGTCGTGCAACGCCGCCAACGGAAATATCAGGTCGTAGTCGTTCCAATTCACGTTGCCGTTCACAATGGCAAACTGACAAAATTTCTCCTTCTCCAAATACGCCTGAATGGACGGGTGCGTGGCGCGGCGCAAAAACGGCCCGAAATCAACAGTGCGCTGCTCGCCGGTAGTGAACGCAATGTGGAGGGTATGCGGGGCCACGACTTCGGCGGCAGCCACAGCCAATACCTGCGTAGGCATTTCGGCAACGGCGGTTTCTATAACTCTCATGACAGTTTGCGGTTGATGATTTCGGGGCGGATGCTGCGATGATACACAAAATAATCGACCCACTTCTGGACAATATCTTGGGCGTAAACGTCCACTATTTTTTTGAAGTTCTGCAAGTCTTTGCCCGTCAAAGGACGGCTGCCTTTTACTTCGCTGATGCGAATTTCGACTATTTCCCCTTCGACCAAAATAAATTCGGCTTTGCTTTCCCGACCATCATACTGGCCGTGGACATGAATAGGTTCGTGCTCGTTTGAGTAGAAAAAGATGATGAGGCCGAGGTATTCGTACAGCCTGGGCATGGGCTTGGCGGCAAAATCGGTGAACAAGGAACAACCTCCGCTCCTACTCGCTACGCCAGCCCCGGAATCTTCGCCCCGCGCTCCCGCGCCACGTCAATCGCAATTTCATACCCCGCGTCGGCGTGGCGGAACACGCCCAGGCCGGGGTCGGCGGTGAGGACGCGCTTGAGGCGCTCGGCTTTTTCGGGGGTGCCGGTGGCCACGATGACCATGCCCGAGTGGGTGGAGTTGCCGATGCCCACGCCGCCGCCGTTGTGCAGGCTCACCCAG
>JANYFQ010000710.1 GCA_025362615.1 Hymenobacter sp.
CACCGCCCTCACCCAAACCACTTCCTGTAAATCGGCTTCCGCCAGGCAAATTGCGCCCACATGGCGGGCCAGATTAACACGTCGAGCCAACCCCGGCCGGTGCTGTATTCCAGGTCATCGACAACCACCGCGCCGCCGCCCGGCCCCGGCTCCACGAGGTGCTGGTGCCGCCAGCGGCGCAGGGGCAGCGGCAGGGTCTGGCCTTCGTCGATGAAGAAGTGGGTGCCGTCGGGGCGGATGCCGTCGGCGGTGATGAGGGAAGTCCAGTGCAGGTTGGCGAGGCCGGTTTTCAGCTCGATTTCGACCACATCGCCCGTGCGGCTGCCGTCGAAACGGTGCAGCACCAGCTTGGGGAACGGCGGGGCCAGCGCCACGAACAGGGCACGGGTAAAGCCGGCCATTACCTGGGCCGGGGGTTGGGCAACGGCGGTGCGGAGGAGGACGCGCATGGGCCGGCAAGGTACGGGCAAACGGCGCGGGCGGGCGGCTTTTTTTGCCGCCCGCCCGCTAATCGTTGCCGCAGCCACCGGGGCAACGAGGCCGCAGCCGCCGGGTTTGCACCGGACACGGCGGAAGCGGGTGGCCCGCGAAAAATCGGCCTGCCCGCTCCACCTCGGGCCTGCTTCCCGCAAAAAAATGCCCGCCGCGCCCGGCTTTTCCGCAAACGATTGAAACGGCCCAAGTAGCCTGCTATAGCCTTTTTGGCCCCAAGCCTGCGTCACGCGGCGGGCCGGCGGCGCGGCGCGGTTTCCTGAAAAGTGCCGACCTTGCGCCGGTATTAGCCCGCCCAAGTGCTTTGCGCTTTGCTGCTTCGGGCTTTTTCATTCTCTCACCCAGCTTCACCCCGCGTCTGTTGATCATGACCAACTTTACCTTCAAGCCCTACACGCCCTCGCCCAAATTTAAAACCGCCGCCGCGTACTTCTCGATGGAGTTCGGCATCGACCAGGCCCTGAAAACGTACTCCGGCGGCCTCGGCTTCCTGGCCGGCTCGCATATGCGCTCGGCCTTCGAGCTGAAGCAGAACCTGGTGGGCATCGGCATTTTGTGGACCTACGGCTACTACGACCAGGACCGCAACGAGGACCAGACCCTCAAGGTCAATTACCGCCGCAAGCACTACTCGTTTTTGCAGGAAACCGGCATCACCTTCCCCATCGTCATCCACGGGGCCGAGGTGCAGGTGCGGGCGCTTTACCTGGCCCCCGACACGTTCGGGACGGCCCCGATGTTTTTCCTGACCACCGACATCCCGGAGAACGACTACGTGTCGCGCACCATCTCGCACCACCTCTACGACCCCAACGAGGCCGCCCGCGTGGCCCAGTCCATCCTGCTGGGCGTGGGCGGCGGGCAGCTGCTCGATATTTTGGGCCGCCAAACCGACGTCTATCACCTCAACGAAGGGCACGGGCTGCCGCTGGCCTTCTGGCTCTACCAGAAGCACGGCCGCAGCCTGGCCGAAGTGCAAAAGCGCCTCGTCTTCACGACGCACACCCCCGAGCTGGCCGGCAACGAGGAGCGCCCCTTCAACCTGCTGTACGACATGAGCTTCTTCGCCGGCGTGCCGGCCGAGGAAGTGCGCCGCGTGGCCCAAATCGGCGACAGCCCCGTGCTCAACTACACCCTCACGGCCCTGCGTTTTTCCCGCAAGGCCAACGCCGTGAGCAAAGTACACGGCGTGGTGAGCAACGAAATGTGGGGCGCCAACGCCGGCATCTGCCCCATCATCGCCATCACCAACTCGCAAAACGGCACCTACTGGCGCGACCCCGCCCTGGCCGCCGCCCTCAAGGCCAAGGACGACGACGCGCTGCTGGCCCGCAAACGCGAGCTGAAAAAGCAACTCTTCGACATCGTGGCCGACCAAACCGGCAACATTTTCAGCCCCGACGTGCTGACCATTGTGTGGGCGCGGCGCTTCGCCGCCTACAAGCGGGCCGACCTCGTGCTGCTGCACTTCGAGCGGTTTTTGACGCTGGCCCAGGACACCAAACGGCCCATTCAGATGATTTGGGCCGGCAAGCCCTACCCGCTCGACTACGGCGCCGTCACCATCTTCAACAGCCTGATGGAGCGCACCAAAAACCTGCCCAACTGCGCCGTGCTCACCGGCCACGAGCTGGCCCTGAGCGCCGCCCTCAAAAAGGGTTCCGACGTGTGGCTCAATACGCCCATCTACCCGCGCGAAGCCAGCGGCACGAGCGGCATGACGGCCGCCATGAACGGCTGCCTCAACCTGAGCATCGCCGACGGCTGGATACCGGAGTTCATCCGCCACGGCGAAAACGGCTTCGTCATCGCCCACGCCGACGAGCACCAGCCCAGCGCCGCCAAAAACGACGCGGAGGCCACCGCCCTGCTCGATGTGCTCGAAAAAGAAGTGCTGCCGCTCTACTACGACCAGCCCAAAAACTACCTCAAAGTAGTGAAAGCGGGCATGAAGGACGTGGAGCCGGCCTTCGAGTCGGGCCGCATGGCGAAGGAGTACTACGAGCTGCTCTACAAGTAGCCGACGGGGCTTCGGTGCCCCGCAAAACCGCAAAAACGGCCCCGTTGCTTCTGGCAGCGGGGCCGTTTTTGCGGCTACCTTTATCCCCGTACCGCCGGCTCCGAAAGCCGGTTTTCTACCTCTTTCCAACACAATGGCCTTAAAGAAAAGCGCCCTCTACTCCTCGCTCTGGGAAAGCGCCAACAAGCTGCGCGGGGGCATGGACGGCTCCCAATACAAGGATTACGTGCTGGTGCTGCTCTTCGTGAAGTACGTGAGCGACAAGGCCGCCGCCGACCCCGATGCCCTGCTCGAAGTGCCCCCCGGCGGCAGCTTCGCCGACATGGTGGCCGCCAAAGGCAAGAAGGACATCGGCGAACGGCTCGACACCATCATCGCCGCGCTGGCCGAGGCCAACAACCTCAAAGGCATTCTCGACGTGGCTTATTTCAACGACGAGGAGAAGATGGGCAAGGGGGCCGAAATGGTGAAACGCCTCACCGACCTGGTGGCCATCTTCGAGAACCCGGCCCTGAACTTCGGGCGCAACCGGGCCGAGGGCGACGACCTGCTCGGCGATGCCTACGAGTTTTTGATGCGCCACTTTGCCACCGAAAGCGGCAAGAGCAAAGGCCAGTTTTATACCCCCGCCGAGGTGAGCGTGGTGATGGCCGCCCTGGCCGGGGTGCAGCATTCTACCCGCAAAGACCAGACGATTTACGACCCCACCTGCGGCAGCGGCTCGCTGCTGCTCAAGGCCGCCGCGGCGGCGCCCAAGGGCTTGTCCATCTACGGGCAGGAGCGCGACAACGCCACCTACGCCCTGGCCCGGATGAATATGCTGCTGCACGGCTACGAAGGTGCCGAAATCGCCAAAGGCAACACCCTGAGCGAACCCGCCACCTGGAACGCGCCCCTGAACGCGCTCAAAACCCACGACTTTGTGGTGGCCAACCCGCCCTTTTCTACCAAGAGCTGGCTCGACGGGCTGGGCGACCCCGCCCAGGACAAGTACGGCCGCTTTCAGCCCTTCGGGGTGCCGCCGGCCAAGAATGGCGACTACGCTTTTCTGCTCCACATCGTGCGCTCGCTCAACGGCACGGGCAAGGGCGTGGTGGTGCTGCCCCACGGGGTGCTTTTCAGGGGCAATGCCGAGGCCGGCATCCGCAAGGCCCTGGTGCAGCAGGGGCTGCTGAAGGGCATTGTGGGCCTGCCGGCCAACCTGTTTTACGGCACCGGCATTCCGGCCGCCTTGCTGGTGCTGGACAAGGAAGAGGCCCACGAACGGACCGGCATTTTCATGGTCGATGCCAGCCGGGGCTTCCTCAAAGACGGCAACAAGAACCGCCTGCGCGAGCAGGATATGCACCGCATCGTGGACGTGTGCGCCCGGCAGGCCGACGTGCCCGGCTACGCCCGCCTCGTGCCGCTGGCCGAAATTGAGCGCAACGCCTACAACCTCAACCTGCCCCGCTACGTGGAAGGCCCCGACACCGCCGACCACCACGACATTGAGGCCCACCTGCGCGGCGGCCTGCCGGCCGCCGACCTGGCCGCCCTGGCCCCGTATTGGGACGTGTACCCCACCCTGCGCGAGGCGCTGATTGGCCCCGCCGACCGCCCCGGCTACTACCGCGTCAAGGTAGCGCCCGACCTGATTCGGCCCACCATTTTCGAGCACCCCGAATTTCAGGCGTTTCGCCGCCGGGTGGGCGAAACCTTTGCCCAATGGGCCGCCCCGGCCGAAACCCACTTGCGGGCCATTGGCCCCGCCACCCAGCCCAAGGCCCTGCTGCACACCCTGGCCGAGGCCCTGCTGGCCGCCTTTGCGCCCGTGCCGCTGCTCGATGGCTACGACGTGTACCAGCGCCTGATGGACTACTGGACCGCCGCCCTGCAAGACGACGTGTACGCCGTGGCCGAAGACGGCTGGACCGTGCGGGCCGAACTCAAAAGCCGCGCCTGGAACAGCGAGCTGCTGCCCCGCGAGCTGCTCATCGGGCGCTACCTGGCCGCCGAGCAAGCCGCCGTGGACGAAGCCACCGCCCGCGCCGAAGACGAAACCCGCACCCGCGAAGAGCTGGAAGAAGAGCTGGGCAGCGACGACGGCCCCCTGAGCGAACTCGCCACCGACAAGGGCAAGCTGCCCGCCAAAACCGTGCGGGCCCGCCTCAAGGCCCTGGCCCTGCCCGCCGCCGGCCCGGCCCCCGCCCGGCGCGGCCCCAAAGCCAAAGCCGTAGCCCTGGCTGTCGGCAACCTGTTCTATCCCACGCCAGCCCAAACCACCTCGGAGGTCAGCGAATTCGTTTCGGAGGGCTATAAAACACCTTCGGAGATGGGCAAAACACCTTCGGAGATGGGCAAAACACCTTCGGAGATGAACAAACACGCTTCGGAGGGAGGCAAACACACCTCGGAGATGAACAAACACGCCTCGGAGATGGGCAAACACGCTTCGGAGGCAACAAAACACGCTTCGGAGGCCCCCGCAACCGCCCCCGACCCCGACGAACTCGCCGCCCTGCGAAGCCTCGACGCGGCCCTGACCCGCGAAGAACGCGCCGCCCAGGTGCTGCGCCAGCACCAAAACACCCTCGAAGACAAGCTGGGCGAACGCTACGCCCGCCTGAGCCCCACCGACGTGCAAGACCTGCTCGTGACCGACAAGTGGCTCGGCACCCTCGCCCGCCACACCGAGCACGAGCTGACCCGCCTCAGCCAGCGCCTGGCCCGCCGCCTGGCCGACCTCACCGACCGCTACGCCACCCCCCTGCCCCACCAACAGGCCGCCACCGCCGCCCTCGCCCAACAGGTGCAGGCCCACTTGCAAGCTATGGGCTTCGCCTGGAATTAACCCGCTACCGCTATGCTGAAACCAGGCTACAAACAAACCGATTTGGGGGCGCTGCCGCAGGAGTGGGAGGTGCGGACGCTGGGGGAGATTGCATCTGTAAGCTCAGGGGGCACTCCCAACAGAGAAAAGGCAGAGTATTGGGGCGGGAGCATTCCCTGGATTACGACCTCTCAGATTGATTTCGCTACCATTGTCCAAGCCAATGAATTTGTAACGGACGAAGGGTTACAGAATTCTGCTGCCAAGATTTTCAAAAAAGGCGCGTTACTTATGGCCATGTATGGTCAAGGGAAAACCAGAGGCAAAGTAGCGGTATTGGGAATTGATGCCGCCACTAATCAAGCGTGTGCTGCAATCGAAGTCGAAGACAAAATTGACTCGCGGTATCTACTTTACAACCTAACCAGCCGTTACGAAGAATTAAGGCAATTGAGTAATGGCGGCAGTCAAGAAAACTTAAGCAGTGCCATAATAAAAGCTGTTACCATCCCCCTGCCCCCGCCCGCCGAGCAACGCGCCATTGCCGACACGCTGGGCGCGGTG
>JANYFQ010000042.1 GCA_025362615.1 Hymenobacter sp.
CACCGCCTGTAGCCTCAATCGACTTTCTAAACAGCTTCAGCAGTTATTCATGTAGCCACCAAATAAATTTTACTTGGCTGGAGTGGCGATTTTGGCCAGCCGCTCGTCGGTTTCGCGCAGTTGTGCATCCAGCGCTGCTACGGCGGGCGGGGGTGTCTGACCCTGGCTTAGTACCCCGATTTTGCGGTTCAGCAACTCTACTTTTTTTCGTAGCAGTTGCAATTCTTCGGAGGCGCTGGCCGAGGCCGCCCCGACCTGCACAAACGTGTCGAATTTGGCTGCGGCGGGCACCGTTTGGTCGCTGCGCGAGTAGGCAGCACTGCCGGGCGTGGCGTACACCACGCCGCCGTCGGCTTTCACGTAGTCGCCGGCGCGGAGGGTGATGATTTTGCCGCCTGCCATCTCCACCATGCCGCTTTTGTAATTAATTTTTGTGCCGTCGGGTAGGCGCAGGTTTTTGGTCAGGCGGGTGGTTTTGTCGCCCAGGCGCTGCACTACTTCGCCGTTTTCGTACACGTACTGGGTGGCGGGGTTTGGGTTGACTGGATAGCCACCTTCCTGAGCAGCAGCTGCTAATGAAACAAGAGCGGTGAGTGCGGCGGCGGCAAACAAACGAAAAGGCGAGCGCATGGTTGAGTTCGTTAAGGGGGGATAAAAATGATATTGAAGGCAAACTACGGAAATTAATCAAAAAGGAATGGAGGACGAAACAATGTTGCTACATTAAATGTACGTACATTTGTGTCGCCCAGCCCAGAATGCCCCATGCGCATCGAAGACGAAATTAAACAACCGCTGTTTCACGATGCCAGCCAAAAAGCCTGCATCAACCTCATCTTTACGGCTGGCTGGCTGGGGGTGCGGCAGGCGGCAGCATTTAAAACATACGGCGTAACCATGCCGCAATACAATGTTTTACGCATTTTGCGGGGCCAGCACCCCCGGCCGGCCACGGTGGCACTGCTCATCGACCGTATGCTTGACAAAACATCCAACGCTTCGCGCATCGTTGATAAGCTGGAAGAGAAGCAGTTGGTGACGCGGCGGGTGTGCCCCGCCAACCGCCGGGCCGTGGACATCTGCATCACCACCGTCGGCCTCGACCTGCTGCACCGCACCGACAACGACGTGAACGCTTCGCCCGCCGTGGCGGGCTTTCATCACCTTACGGCGGAAGAGCTGGACCAGCTCAATTACCTGCTCGACAAGATAAGAACCAACTCCTGAACCGCCCGTCGTCGGGCTTTTACCCTCACGTTTTTTAACCTTTAACCCCAAGCAACCCTCAACCATGAAAAAAATTCTCATTCCCGCTCTTTTTGCTGCCCTCGCGTTGGGCAACGCTGCTACCGCTTCGGCAAGCAAGCCTAAGCCCAAAACCACGGCGGCGGCTACGGCCTATAAGCTGCAACCCCAGCTCAGCACCCTGGGCTGGGAAGGCAAAGCCGTCACGCACGGCCACAACGGCACCATGCAATTCGCCAACGGCGAGCTAACCGTGAACAACGGCATGATTGCCAGCGGCCTCGTGACGGTGGACATGAAAACGATGAAGGCCACCGACATCACCGATGCCGAAAGCCAAGGCAAGTTCGTGGGCCACATGAGCGGCGACGACTTCTTCGCCGCCGATAAGTTTCCGACCGCCACCTTCAAAATTGTGAGCGTGACGCCCATCAAAGGTGCTGCCAAAGAGGCCAACAACGCCACCGTGGCCGGCGACATGACCATCAAGGGCGTGACCAACCGCATCAGCTTCCCGGCCAAAGTGGGTGTGCAGGACGGCGTGGCCGCCGCCAGCGGCAAAGTCACCATCGACCGCACCAAGTTTGGCCTCAAGTACGGCTCCAAATCGTTCTTCGACAGCCTCGGCGACAAAGCCATCAACGATGACTTCACGCTGAGCTTCAACGTAATTGCCAAGCAGTAAGGCTTGGCTTGGTATCCAGTCGAAGATTTCGGCCAACAAAAAAACCCAGCCGCACCGGCTGGGTTTTTTTG
>JANYFQ010000514.1 GCA_025362615.1 Hymenobacter sp.
CCGCGATGACTTTCTGGCTACTCCTGCTTTTCACTTTTTTCTTCGTCCGCTACGTGCTGCCGCTGGTGCTGCGGACGGTGCTGAGCAGCTTCGTGCGGAAGCAGATGCGCAACGGATTTGGCGGGCCGGGCGGGCCGCCGCCGGGGCCGGGCTACCGGGCCAATGCCAGCGGGGCTGCCCAGCAGCCGGGCGAAGTGCGCGTGGACTTCGTGCCGCCCGCCCCGGCGTCTTCCAAAGGCAACCCCACCGGCTTTAAAGGCGGCGAGTACGTTGAGTACGAAGAAGTAAAATAGCCGCAACCGCGCCCGTTCAATACTGGCCGGGGTTGTTGATGATGATGGTGGGGGCCGCGTTGAGCACCCGGCGGTGGTCGCCGAACGGGGTGCCGTTGTTGGTCACGAAATCGGCCGCTGCCTGGGCATCCAGGGTGCCGTCCTTCAGCAAGCGGGCCTTCGCCACTTTGCGGGCCACGTCGAGCGCCCGCAGGTGCAGGGTGGCCGGAAACGGAATTTCGGCCGTGGTGCCCGCCGCCGTAAACACGAATTGCAGGTACAGCGTGCGGCCCGTGGGGTTGCTGGCCTGCCGCTGCTCGGGGTCTTCAAAAATCATCTGCTTCACCACAAACAGGCGCTTTTCGCTGCCCACGGGCGTGAGGTAATACTGGCACTGCGGGTCGGTGAAGCCGCAGCCGTCGCCCTCAATGCCGGCGTAGGGCTGCCCGTCGAGCAAAACGACGTTGTTTTTGACTTCGACTTTTTGGGCCGCTGCCCGGAGGCCCGGCAGCAGCAAAAGTGAGAGAAGGATGTTTTTGGACACGAGCGTGGGGAATGGGTGAAAACTCAAAATTACGGATTGGGTGTTGGCTTCTAGGGCGGTGTACCACCAAGCTGTGCTTGGTGGTACAGCCGCCCTAGAACCCCAAACCCAGCCGCAGGCCCGTGCCCACCGCGTCGCGGCTTTTGAGGGCGGTGTAGAAATCGACCCGCAGGATTTTGAAAATGTGCTCCACGCCCACGCCCAATTCCAGGTAGTGGCCGATTTCGGCGGTGTGCAGGTAGTTGAGGGAGCCAACTTCCTGCCATTTTAATTTGCGAATGAGCGGCAGCTTGTTGAGGATGAAGCCGTTGAAGTGGTGGTCGTAGTGGGCCTCGAAATAGCTGTTGCGGGTGCTGTAGCGGTAGTAGTCGAGAAGCTGAGGCTGGGCGAAGTCGGCGGCGAGCAGGGTTTGGTTGCCCGAAAAATGACGGAAGTCGATGAACGTCATGCCTTCCTGCTTGCCCACGAAGCCGCCCACGTTGAAGCGCACGTTGCTGGTGCCCAGCAGGCCCAGCTTCTGACTGTGGCGCAAGCCGCCTTGCAGCAGCAGGTAGCGCACGTCGGCCCCGAGCGCGTGCGGGATGGCCAGCCGGCCCTGCACGTTGAAGGTGGGCCACTTCGAGCCGAGGTTAATCTTGCCGTCGGGCCGGCTGATGTAGCGCTGACCGGGCTTGAACTCAAGCACCGCGCCCACAGCCAGCAGGCGGCTGCGACCGAAATCGGTATCGGGCATTTCAGCACTCACGGGCAGGTTCGGGGTGAAGGCCCGGCCCGGCACGTCGCGCCACAAATTGGTGGTGGTGTTGGCCAGCTCGTGTCGGTCGTAATAAGCCACGGAGGCATTGAGGGTGAGGCCATTGACCAACTCGGAAAGGTAGCTGACTTCGGCTCCGTCGCGGCGGTAGAGCTTGGCGTAATTGCGGTTGGCGAGCAGCGTGTAGAGGCTGTTGATGGCCGGGGTGAGCTGCGAGTTTTTGTCGAAATTATTGACCGTGCGGCCCGCCAGTAGCCCAATTTGCCGGAGCCGGGCCGGGTGCAATTGCCAGGTCAGGGCCAGGCTGGGGTTGAAAGTTTGGCTGCTGAAACCGTAGCGCAGCGTGGGCGTGAGGGTGAGAAAGCGGCGGTCGTCGGTGCGCTGACTGTACACGGTTTGGGCGTTGAGCACGGTGCCTTCCACGGTGTTGTATTGCAGAATCTGGGCCACGGGCAGCACCGTGAAGCTGCGCTTGCGGAAGCTGTTCTGGCGGGTGTAGCCGCCCACGAGCAGGTTGATGGCCTCGAACTTGTTGCGGGCGCGGTCGAGCGAATCCTGGTAAGGGCGGCCGTTGCGGACGACTTCGGTACTGTCCTTGGTGCGGTAGTCCTGGCGTTCCTCGGCCGTGAGCGGCACCGGGCGCACACTGGCCCAGTAGCTCGAATCGCGCTCGTTCACGCCTTTCTCCACCAGCTGCACCTCGTTGCGCGGCATGGAGGCGAAGGGGTCGTTGCGGAGCGAGTCGCGCCCGGCCTTTTGCAACTGCTTGCGGACCTGACGGTTGAGGCCGCCCAAATCGGGGCGCTGCTGCCGGACGGTGGCGCGTTGCTGGCGGGCGGTGGGCGCGGCCGGTTCCTTGTCGAGGACCGCCGGGGCGGGCAGGGCTTTGGTTTCGGGGCGGACCGGGTAGGTGGGCACCACGCCGGCGTAGTTGGAAAAAGCGGCCGTCACGTAGCCCGAACCCTTAAAGCCCAACGCCGAAAACTGCACCGTAAGGCGCTGCTGCTGAATGAGCCACACGCCGGGGTTGCCGGGCGCGGGCGCAAAAATCTGGCTGATGTGCAGGTCGTCCACGTAATCGAGCTGGGCGTTGCGGCCGAGGCCCAAATCGACGGAGTGAATGCGCCACGAGCCATCGACGATGTAAAGAAAACCCGCAAAAACCGGGTCGGAGCTGCGGCGCGGGATGACCCGGATTTTATGCACCACCTCGCCGCCCTGCGGGGTGCTGCCCACGAGTTCGTACTTGTAAAAAAGCAGGGCGTTGGCGGCAATCGGCGACACGAAGCCGCGCTCCGAAAAACCCGATTTGAGCACGTTGTTGTAGAAACCCAGGTTGCGGCCCGCGCTGGCCCGGTTGAAGCTAATGCCTTTGGCGTCACCGCTCACGCGGCTCGAAATCATGCGTTCGCGCACCCGGTCGGGCTGCTCGAAGGTGATGTCGGACAGGCTTTCGGAAAGGTAAAAAATGCCGGGCTTGAGGTCGGGGTCTTTTTTGAATAATCCCAGGATTTTGCCGGGCGTATCGGTCAGGCGGCCCAGGCTTTTGAGGTAGATTCTGGCTCGAAAAGCGGCCACCTCGCGCTTGTGATAGGGCCGCCACTGCTGCGCCTGCCGGATGATGTTGTAGGCCGGGTCTTCATCCGACGAGCGCACCGTGACTTCGCCCAGCGAGTAGGCTTCCGGCGCGAGCCGCACGTTAAGCACAAGGGCCGAATCGGCCCCCGGCACCCGCACCACTTCCAGCCGCTGCCGGTATCCCACGTACTGGTACACAAGCTGGTAGGTGCCAGCATCGAGCTTGAGTTGGTACTGCCCCTGCTCGTTGGAGCCGGTGTTGAGCGCCGTGCCGCGCACGGCCACGTTGGCAAAAGCCAGGGCTGCCCCGTTGGGGCCGCTGATGGTGCCTTTGACGGTGCCGGCGCGGCTGCCGAAGGGCAACCCCATCAAAGCCAGAATCAAGGCAAGCCAACGCAGATGAGCTTGAAACATAGGAGGGCCGGAGGCGGCGGTGAAAAGTGCGTCAAGGTACGGCCGCCGCGTAGTGGAGACGGCGCGGGGCCGGGGCGTTGCCTGACGGCTGGCGGTTGGAGAGGTTCGTTTGGTTGCGGTGGTTTGAAGGACTTGAACCCACAGCGAAACCGTTTCGGGGCAGCATACGGGCAGTGGCCGGACGAACCGTTGCGCGGGATTTGCTTGCCCACTGAATTTGCGCGAGGCGTTCAGCGGGCAGTGGCCGGACGAACCCTTCGGGAATTCGCCCGACCACTGCCCTACCCATCGTTCAACGGTCAGTGGTCGGACGAAGCCCTTCGGGCGATTCGTCTGACCACTGACCCACCGACGCGGCGCGGGCATCTACGCGCTGCGTGTACCAGGCGTTCAGGCCCACACCCAGCAGCACCAGGGCCATGCCGGCGTAGGCCAGCGCCCCGAAGGTTTCCTGAAAAAAGACCAGCCCCAGGGCCAGCGCGTAGAGCATACCGAGGTAGTTGAGCGGGGCCACCCGGCTGAGGCTTTCGAGCTGGTAGGCGCGGGTCATGGTGAGTTGGGCGACCTGCGTACACACGCCGCAGCCCAGCAGCCAGGCCCAGTCCAAGCCCTGCGGCGGCACGAAGCGAAACAGGCAGGCCAGGCCCGAAAGCGGCAGCGCAATCAGCGGGAAATAGAACACGATGACCAACGGGTTTTCGCGCCCGCGCAGCCGACGGATGGCGTTGTAGCTCAGGCCCGAAACAAGGGCTCCGGCCACGCCCACGGCCAAAAACCCCAGGCCCGCCGCGCCGGCCACGGCCGCCGCGCCGTGCGCCGGGCCGCTGCCCTGCTGCACCAGCAGCACCAGGGC
>JANYFQ010000063.1 GCA_025362615.1 Hymenobacter sp.
TCTCTTTTTTCACGTGGCCGTGAACATGGGCATGACGATGGGTTTGGCCCCGGTGGTGGGCATTCCGCTGCCGCTGTTCAGCTACGGCGGCTCTTCCTTGTGGTCGTTTACCATTCTGCTTTTTAGCCTTCTTGCCCTGGATGCTTACCGGAAACAGGATTTATTGCGGTAACCAGTAATGAAGCTGTTTAGAAAGTCGGTGGAAGCCACAGGCGGTGCGGTCGGGCGGCTTTTTCGGCTGCCCCCCCGCTTTTCTCAGGCCGTCTGGCCAGCTACCCGAAGCGGGCGGGCGGCAAAAAAAGCCGCCCACCCGCACCAAACCCGACTTGCTAAACAGCTTCAATGAATAAAATTCCTGGATGGGTATGGATTGCACTGGTTAGTGCCCATTTGGCCGTGTTGGGTTGGGTGTTGGCAACGCACGGCTGGGAGTTTACCGACTCGGACCGCTACGAACAGGCGGCAGCCAACATCGCGCAGCACGGCGTGCTCTACGCCAAGCCGTGGCTGGGCAGCGCGCCCACAGGCAAGGACATTCAGGAGTTCACCATCCGGCCGCCGGGCTACCCGCTGGCGGTGCTGGCGCTGGGAAGATGGGCAACGGCCCCGGTGCTGTTGCTGCTGGCGCAGAACCTGTTAAGCTTGTTGAACATCGGCATCGTACTGAACTGGTGGCGAAAACGGTTCGGCCCCACCAAACGCCAGTGGGCCGGGGCCGTGCTGTTGGTGCTGACTTTTCCGAGTCAGCTTATTTACGCGAGTGCCGTGATGAGCGAAATAGTGCTGCAAACCATCGTGTTAGGAATGGTGGCGATGGGGCTGCGGTTTGTTGATACGGGGCGGGGAAAATATTTCCTGGGGGCAGCAAGTGCCGTGGCGCTGGCGCTGTTGGTTAAGCCCGTTTTCTACCCGTTGGCCGGCGTAATGGCCGTGGGGGGAGTGGTTGTGGCCTGGCGCACGAAAACCCCGTGGTTGGCCATGATAGGAACGGTGCCACTGCTCGTGGCGCTGGCCTACATGACCCGAAACCTGGAACGCACCGGGTATTTTCATTTTTCCAGCATTTCCACCATCAACCTCTTGCACTACAACGCCGCCGGGGTGGTACGGCAACTGGAAGGGGCCAACGCCGAAAAGACCTGGGTAACGGCCGTGTTGCGGCGTGCGGACGCGCAACCGTCGTTTGCCGGCCGGCAGGCGGTGCTAAATGCCCAGGCATCGGCCGTGCTCTGGGCGCACCCGGTGGTGTACGCCCGGCAGCAGGCCCTGGGAATGGCCGCGCTTTTACTGGACCCCGGCCGCTACGACGTGGCCAAAATACTGCAACTGCCCGCACCGCCGGGCGGGGGCCTGCTGGCTCAGAGCCGCAGCGGCGGGCTGTGGCGCGCCCTGGCAAGTCTGCCCCTGGGGCTGCTGGCGTTACTGGCGCTCATTGGGTTGGCCAACGCAACGCGGTTGCTGCTGGCCGTGCGCGGGTTGCTGGTTTTGGCGGCTGCCGACGAAAAGACGCGCATTGGATGCTGGCTAACAGCCGGCCTCGTGCTGTACGTGGCGTTGCTGACGGGGCCGTTGGGAGCAACCCGGTTTCTGGTGCCCGTGTGGCCGCTGTTGCTGGCCCTGGCCCTGGCCGGCATGAGCAAACGCCGCACCCACCAGCGACCGTTACGCAGTGGCGGCTTGGCGCGGGCCTCCAGGCCCGTGCCGACTACTTTAGGGGCCGCTGGCCCCAATCGTTGAACGATGGGCAGCGGACGGGCATACCATTTCGGCGTGGGGTACGGGCCAGCGGCCCGCCAGTAGCCGGCACGGGGCACAGCCCCGCGCCAACCGCGCAACGTCAGTTACCAGAAAACTTACGTTCAACAAGTTTGGTGAGTTTGCCAACGTGTTCCTCTTTCCGGCTCCAATCGTGGCGCTGGGCAAGGTGCTCCGTGATGTAAGCGTGGGCTTGCGCGGCCGTAGGCAAAGCGTCGAGGTGTTGGATGGCGGCGTGGTAATCCAGGTTTTCGCCGTTGAACAGCTCGTTGATGAAGCTGAAGCGTTGGTTGATGGAAATGGCTTCGCGCAGGGTTTCGATTTTGGGGGCCGTGCGCTCGGTAATGCCGGGGGCCGGCGTGGTGCTCTCGCGCAGGGTTTGGGCGAGGCCGGGGCTCTGCGACTGGGTTGCTTTCAGCTTTTCGTAGAGCGGAACGGCAGCGGCGGCAACCGCAGGCGGCGCAGATGGCGCAGGTGGGGCAACCGTGGGCGCGGCGCTGGTTGGCGCGGGCGGCTGGATGGCCACCAGCGGAGGAGCCACGGGGGCCGCCGCAGTGGGTTCGGCCGTTGCGATGGGGCCGGCCACTGCTGGGGTTTCGACCGTAGTGGGGCCGGCGGTTGGCGCCGGCGAAAGGCCGGCCGACGAAGGCGTTGCCACGGGGCCGTCTTCGAGCAGGTCGGCGGTGGTGAGGGGCAGCAGGTTGCTCAGCTCAGAAACCAGGCGCTGCACGGGCTGGTGCAGCTTGTAATTAGCGGTGCGGTAGAGGGTTAGGCGTTCGAGCAGGTCGGGGCGGGGCAGGCCGTCGGCGGGCAGGGCATCCAGGAAACCGTCGTAAAAATCTTTGTCGAGGTCGAGGTAGCGAAGGTTTTCGCGCAGGGCGGCGGCGGGCACGGGGCCGTCGCCGTCGGCCGGCAGAAAAATATGCTCGAAAGCAACCGTTGGGGTAGCTACCAACCCGAGGGCATCGGCGATGGCACGGGCCAGCAACGGCTCAAAAGCCGCCCGAGCGAGGCAAATGTGACGCGAAAGCACGTTCATAAACTGCGTGAGCGCGGCCTGGACGGGTTGGGCCTCAAAGTCGAAATAAGCACTGCGAAGGCGCCGGCTTTCGGACTGCCATTCGCCGAGCAGTTGTTTGATTACCAGTAAGTTTATCTGACGTAGCGGCGCAAAGTCGCGCAGGGCCGGGCCGTCGAGCACTGCGGCGGGGTCGGCGGCGAAGTACTGGTCGCAGAGGCGGGCGGCGAGGCGGCGGCCGTAGTGAGCGCACTTGGCCGAACTATATTTGTCGTTCATTGAAAGGCCGGGAATAGGCGGCCGAAGTTAGCCACAAATGCCCCGTCGGCGGCAGCAATTCTTCCTTTTGCCGCCACCACGCGGCCCTGCCCATGACCCTCCGCGCCCTGCTCGTAGAAGACGAACCCCTGGCCGCCCGCCGCCTGGCCGATATGCTGGCCCGCCAAACCGCAGTGGCGGTGACGGTGGTGGGCACGGCCGAATCGGTGGGGCAGGCCGTGGCCCTGCTGGGCAGCACCCAACCGGCCCCGGACGTGCTGTTTCTGGACATTCACCTGGCCGATGGCCTCAGCTTCGGCATTTTTGAACAGCTACCGGTGACGTGCCCCGTCATCTTTACCACCGCCTACGACCAGTACGCGCTGCAAGCCTTTAAGGTGAACAGCGTGGATTACCTGCTGAAACCCATCGACGAAGAGGAGCTGGCGGCAGCCTTGCGCAAGCTGCAAACGCGGCATTTGCAGTCGGCCGCGCCCGCATCGGGCGGGGCACCACTGCCTGCCTTCGACCCGAGCTTACTGGCCCAGCTGATGCAACAAATGCAGCAAACCGCGCCAGTCAGTAGCTACAAAACCCAGTTTGTGGTGCGGGTGGGCGAACACCTCAAAGTGGTGTTGCTCGACCAGGTTGCGTACTTTTTCAGCCTCGAAAAAGCGACCTTTCTGCAAACCGCCGAGGGCCGCAAGTACGTGGTAGACTACACCATCGACCAGCTCGAAAATTTGCTCGACCCGCGCCGGTTTTTCCGCCTCAACCGGGCGTACCTGGCCCAGCAATCGGCTATTCAGGACATCATTCACTACACCAACTCGCGGCTGCAAACCGTGCTCAAACCCACCGCGCCCGACGCGCAAGTGCTGGTGAGCCGCGAAAAAGTGAACGTATTTAAAAGCTGGCTCGACCGGTAAGGCAGGGCGTTTGCGGAGGGTCCTCTCCCCCTATTCCACCAGAAAAGTATGCTCAATAGCACAGCAAGGCGGCATTTATCGCATCCGTAAGCGGCGGAGTTCTAACGTGAAACCAGGCAGCAATGGGTCGCCGCTCAGGAGCTGGTCGAAGCTCTGGATGGAGCGCAGGGGCTGGCCGGGGGCGAAGATGAACACCGTTTCGGAGGCTGGGGCAATGAGCCAGGCCAGTTGCGCCCCGGCGGCGAGCCAGTCTTCCATTTTCCGCATGGTGTCGGAAATGCGGTCGGAAGGCGAGAGGAGTTCGACCACAAAATCGGGGCAGATGCGGGCAAACCCGCGCCGGTCGTCGGCGGCAAGCGCCTCCCAGCGGGGCCAGGCAATCCAACTGGCATCGGGCGAGAGCATTGCCCCGGTGGGCAGCGTGAAGCCCGCCGATGAGTCGAAGGTGAGGCCAAGGTTTCTGTCGACGTTCCAGTTAGCGAGTTGACGGCCGAGTTCGCTGTTGGAAGCGCCGGTTTCGGAGTTGGTGGGCGGCATGATGACAATCTGGTGCTGGGCGTTGCGCTCGATGCGCAGGTCGCGGTGGTCGGCGCAGAACTGGAAAAACTCGTCGTCGGTCAGGCGGTCGAGAACAGCAGTTTTCAGGGTGATGGCAGTCATGACGAACGGGGCGAATGGCGCAACAAGATACGCACCGGGCCGGTAAGGTTGGCGGCGCGGCCCGTATCTTGCCGTTTTGCCAACCAGCCCGTTCCCATGCGCCTCAATAAATTTATCAGCGAAAGCGGCATTTGCTCGCGCCGCGAAGCCGACCGCTACATCGCCCAGGGCACGGTGCTGGTAAACGGCAAGCCGGCCCAGGTCGGCGACCAGGTCGGCCCGCGCGACCGCGTGATGGTAAACGGTCAGAAGCTCGAGCTACGGCAGGCCGAAGATGCCGTTTACCTGGCTTTTAACAAGCCCGTGGGCATCACCAGCACCTCGGAGCCAGGGGTGCGCGACAACATGGTGACCTACGTCAATCACCCGGCGCGGGTGTTTCCCATCGGGCGGCTGGACAAGGAGTCGTCGGGCCTGATTTTTCTGACCAGCGACGGCGACATTGTGAACAAAATCCTGCGGGCGGGCAACAAGCACGAAAAGGAATACCTCGTGACGGTGAACCGCGTCCTCACCGATGCCATGCTGGCCGAAATGGCGCAGGGCGTGTCGATTATGGGCGTGATGACCAAGAAATGCACGGTGCAAAAGGAAACCCCGTACATTTTTCGCATCATGCTGGTGCAGGGGCTGAACCGGCAAATCCGCCGCATGGTCGAGCAGTTTGGCTACGAGGTAACGAAGCTCGAGCGCGTCCGCATCATGAACGTGAGCCTGAAAGGATTGCCAGTGGGCGAATGGCGCGACCTGACGGCCGAAGAGCTGGCCGGCATCATGGGCATGATTGCCAAATCGTCGGGCACGGAGGAGGCTTCGGGCAAGCGCAAGCCGAAGGCAGCAGCCAACGCCACCGGCAACGCCGGGGCACCCGCGCGGGGCAAAAGCCGCGACAAACGGCCGCCCTCCCCCAAAAACCCTTCGGGTACCGGCTGGTGGGGGCCACGCCCCGACAAGCCCGCCGGGAGCGCCGCCAAGCCGAAATCGACGGGGCAGCGGGTGCGTAAAACCGGCAGTAAGCCAGCCCCGCGAAGATGAATTGCTTGATTGTTGCATTGCTTAATTGTTGCTGGCGAGTGCTCATGTCCCGCAGTGGGCGCGGTGAAAAAAACGCAGTGGACGCGCTGTCGTTGGGGGACGAAAGAGCAACAATTAAATAATGCAGCAATTAAACAATAAAAAAATTAAACAGTAAAACACCTATGCCCGCGAACCGTCCTGCGCCAGCCGCCGAAAAGACGGCCCTGCACCCGCGCAACCCGCACCGTGCCCGCTACGATTTTCCGGCGCTCGTCGGCAGCAGCCCGGCGCTGGCCGCGTTTGTGCGGCCCACCGGTTTCGGGGAGGAGTCGGTAGATTTTAGCAATCCGGCGGCCGTCAAGGCGCTGAACCAAGCGTTGTTGCAGCATTTTTATGGTATCGGGCACTGGGATATTCCTCCCGGTTACTTGTGTCCGCCCATTCCCGGGCGGGCCGACTACGTTCATTATCTGGCTGATTTACTGGCCGATGGCAACGCCGGCACGGTGCCCACCGGCCCCGCCGTGCGGGTGTTGGACGTTGGCACCGGGGCCAATTGCATCTACCCCATCCTCGGCAGCCGCGCCTACGGCTGGCAGTTCGTCGGCACCGACACCGACCCCATCGCGGTGCGCAACGCCCAACGCATGGTGGCCGCCAACCCGCTGCTGGCGGGCATCGCCATTCGCCTGCAACCCCGCTTCGACCGTATTTTCGATGGCCTCCTGCGCCCCGATGATGCCTTTGACCTGACGATGTGCAACCCGCCGTTTCACGCTTCGGCGGCCGAGGCAGCGGCCGGCACGCAGCGCAAAATCAACCATTTGAGCACCCAGAAAAGGGCCGTGCCCGCGCTCAATTTCGGCGGCAAAGCCAGTGAGTTGTGGTGTGCGGGCGGCGAGGCCGGCTTTGTGGAGCGCTTGGTTGCCGAGAGTGCCGCCTTCGCCACGCAGTGCCGGTGGTTTACGACGCTTATTTCTCAAAAAACCACGTTGCCCGGCGTGTACGCCGCCCTGCGGCGGGTACAGGCGACCGAAGTTTGCACCGTGGCCATGGCGCAGGGGCAAAAAATCAGCCGTTTTGTGGCCTGGACGTTTCTAGATTCCGCGCAGCAAGCCGCTTGGCGGGCCGCCCGCTGGGGGGCTTCGAACCGGCCGTTAAACCTTAAAACCTGCTCAAAATCAAGTAGTCAGGCAATAAAACGATTTAAGGCACCATGAATTTCTTCCTCATCGGCGATGTCCACGGCTGCTTCCGCACCTTCCAGAAACTCCTCGCCCACTGGCAGCCCGCCACCGAGCACCTCATCCAACTCGGCGACCTCGTGGACCGGGGCACGGGCATCCCGGAAACCGTGGCCCTGGCCCTGGAAATCGGCGCTAAATACCCCGCCACCACCACCTTCCTGCGCGGCAACCACGAGGCCGAAATGCTGCACCACTTCGGCCCCGAAGGCCCCAGTCTGCACTGGCCCAAATGGGGCGGGCGCAGTACCATCGACCAGTACAAAACCCGCCCCCGCTTGCTCAAAAAGCACCTGGCCTGGCTCGCCGAACGGCCGCTTTTGTTTGAAGCCGACCACCTGCTGGCCTCCCACGCCGGCATCACGGCCTCGCCCCACGCCCGCGACCCCGACCACCCCGACGGCCTGCTCTGGACCCGCCTGCCGCTGCTGCGCCTGCCGCAGTTGCAAGTCGTGGGCCACACCCCCACCCCCGACGGCCAATCCAAATACCACCACCTCAGCCACGCCTGGTACCTCGACACGGGCGCTTGTTACGGCCGCACCCTGAGCGCCCTGCGCGTGTCGGCGGCGGGCGAGATGACGGAAATCATCGCCGTGCCAACCGTTGCCTCCGACCTGCTGCCCGCCTACGAGAAGCATTGAGTAGCTGCCCGCCAGGCGGTGCGGGCGGGCGGCTTTTCGCC
>JANYFQ010000072.1 GCA_025362615.1 Hymenobacter sp.
CAGGCTCGATATCAACAAAGCCCTGCTTACGACGCGAACGGGCAGCTACTTCTGCGTATCGGATGGTGCCCGAATAACGCGAACGAGCGGGGGCAATTTCATCACCGACCCTGGTACGAATTTCGGCATTGGCCCCGATTTGGGCCCGAACATCATTATAAGTCCGACCCCGCAATGTGCCCCCACCCTTTGCGCCCTGAATGGCAAGTTGCTGTCGCTTACGGGGTCGGTGCCCGCAAATACGGCTTTCTGCCAGACCGGCGGGCCGGTTACGCTAATCGTAACGGGCCAGCCGGTGCCGCTGCCGCCCGGCTATTCGTACCAATGGTTCTTTAACAACACTTCCATAAGCAATGGGCCGAGTGCTACCGTGACCCACACTCCGCCCAACAACACCGGCACCTCGTCCGTGACCCACCTGTACCACTGCCGGGTGCAGCGGCCTGGTTGCCCGGATGTGGTGCTGGACTACCCGGTGATAATAAACCCTGTGGTTGGCACGACGGCGGTCGAGAGCGCTAACCCGCTTGCGGTGTGCGTTCCCAGCCCCTACGGACTTTACAGACTGGCCGAACTGGTACCGAGGGTGTTTGGGGTTTCCAACCCCGGTCAGGTGAAATGGGGGGGACGCTTTGTTTCTTACCTAGGTAGTTACGTTTTCGACGTGGCCGCCGCCGTGGCCGCCGGCATCACCCAGCCAACCATCACGGTGACGCTTGTGCCCGCCGGTGCCAACCAGTGCGTTATTCCCGCCGACATCACCCTAAACTTGTTGCTGGGGCCGGTTTTCACTGTAACCGCTTCGGCGGCTGTGGTTTGCCCCACCGGCCAGGCAACACGGTTAGACGCCGCTGTCCCGGCCGGCACTAGCGTAATATGGCAACCCGACAACTCAAGCGGGCCCCTAAGTGGGACTAGCGTACTCGTTACCCCCACCATCACCACCACCTACACCGCTACGGCCACCAACGGGCTTGGCTGCAGCAGCCGACGGACTGTAACCGTGACCGTGCGCCCCCCCAACTGCCCCGTATGCGAACCCGATGTGGTGGAGATGAACCCCGTGCAATTTCGCAACCCAACGACGCAATACAGTGGAGGCTACGAGTTCTCGGCCGGCCGGACGTACTATTTTTCGGCCAGTACGCGGCTTATCGCCGGCAAGTACACCGCCGAGCCGGGGGCCGTTTTGGTGTTTGGCGATGGCGCGTACCTGACGGTCAGCAAACAGGCTTGCCTGGTATTGGAGGGCGCTACGCTTACGGCCACCTGCGACAAGCAATGGGGCGGGATTCGGGTGGAAAGCACCGGTAGCATCAGTGCCCGCAATACCGACAAAACGGGGCGTTTTTACAACGAAATCAGCCACAGCCAGGACGGGATTGAGTTGCAGGAAAAGGGCTTTACGCCCAATCCGGCGTGCCCGGTGGCCCTTGACCTCGACGGCGTACGCTTCCGGCACAACTTCCGTAGTGTGCAGCTCTTCATGGAAGTGTACCGCAACGTGGGGCAGAACCGCATCACGAATTGCATTTTTGAGGCCGACCCGCAGCAAATGCTGGCCCCTTATGCCTATCAATCGCCCCAGCGGCAGTGGTGCAGCTACGCCCACCTGAGCCTGGGCGGCCAGGCACTGGACGTAAAGCTGGAGGGCAATACGCTCCGGGGAGCCTTGTTTGGCATCTGGGCACCCGAAGTCGGTAATATCACGGCCACGCGGAATACCTTTTCCGACTGCTACATTGCTGGCGCATTCAATCTTTTTAATGGAGATGCCGGCACCTGGAACCGCAACACGTTCAACCTAGCGGACCCCTACAACGATTTCATCCACCAGGAAAATGATTTTGTGAACGCGGCCTACGAAGACCTGGCCGCTCTGGGGAACGTGCCCGGCGAAATAAGCACCCCCGGCACCGCCGTGGGCCTCTGCGCCAGCGGCGAACCGCTGACCGTGGACGGCAACCAGTTTCTGCAAGCGCTGGACAGGGGCAATTACACCGGCGAGAACTACGCCCCCCAAACCGGCCTCTGGGCCGGCCCCGGCACGGTGCTGCTGCGCCGCAACGTGTTTCAGAACCTCCAAAGCGGGGCCACGGCCCAGGCCCGGCAGCCCGCCGGCGGCCGGGCCGAGGGCAACACCTTCACCGACTGCCGTGTGGGGCTGACCTTTATCAACCGCGACCCCAGCACCCCGCCCGGCGACGTGAAGCTGACCTGCAACACCTTCGTGCGGCCCAACGGCAAAGAGGGCGACAGCTTTGCCCTTTACCTCGGGCCGGGGCCGTACGTGCCGGGGCAGGCGGGAAGGCAGGTGAATATTGCGGATGAGTTGTTGCCTGGCAACAACAACCGCACACTCATCTTGCAAACCAACCGCTTCGTGGGGTTGCAGCCGCCGCCGCCGCTGCCGCCGCCCAACCCCCAAGACGTGCAGACGTACTGGCACCTGTACAACGACGGCGACAACGCGCCCTTCGTTTACACCCGCTACAACGCCAGCGCCGACC
>JANYFQ010000522.1 GCA_025362615.1 Hymenobacter sp.
ACCAGCATTTCCCGAAGCTCGATGCCGTCCTTTAGGTGCGGGTAACGGTCTACAACTCGTTTGCCTGTAGCTTTCATAATGAAGTAGCATTTCTGCATTTCTAAGATAAAGTACGCGAAATCCACCTTCTAGGCGATTTCAGCGGCAGCCTAAGCAAGAATGCAAAAGGGCATTGCGCTGCCCGTACCTTGGATATTCGACAATAGGATGAACCTCACGCTACTTCCTGCGCCCATTCCCAATCCTCTTCGTCCTCTTCATTCGCCCGCACCAGTGCCATCCGCACCACTGCTGCCAGGCCCAGCAGTCCCACCGAAGCTGCTTCAGTTGGCCGCTGCCGCTGAAACAGTCGCACCAGGTATTCCACCAGCATGGCCGGTGCCGGCCGCTGGTCTAGTAGCGCCGGCAGTCCGGCCCGCCACTCCCAAGAAGCTCCCGGCCGGGTAACCACCAATTCCCGCATGACCCCTGGCGTGCTTTCCACTCGTACCCCCAGCAACATTATCAAGTTTGCCATTTCGTTTCTATAAAAACTGCCCAAATAATCTGATGTCTGGTTCAAGGCGAGAAATGCTCAACACCGCACCTGCCACAGCTCCCCCCACTTCGTGGTAAACGCTGGGCTCTTTGCTCCCCGCTTCATTCCCCAAGGTTCCTGCTTACCTGCCGTTGTCACGGCCGCGGCCACCCGTACCGCCCCACCACCGTAGCGTCCGTTCAACGCATCCAGCGCCCCCATCAGCTTCGTCCGCTCCGGCGATTTGGCCACGTTTGCAAACAGCGCCCCCTGCTGGTTCGCGCCCGCCCGCTCCAATCCATCCAGCACAATCCCAGCCTTCACGTACCGCATGCCCGGCCGCCACAGCCGCTCAAGTCCCCGCCGCGCCCAGCCCGCTAGCACCAACGTGTCATCCGTCGCCGTGGGTAACGTCAGCTGCGCCGAGAAGGAGTAGGGCGGAGGCGTGTTGCCATACCGGCTGGTTTCGATAAACACCGTCATCAGCCGCGCCGCCATTCCCTGCGCCCGCAGCTTCTCGCCCGCCCGCATTGCGTGGGTAGCCACCGCCCCGGCCACGTCCTCCAGACGCGTCAGCACCTGCCCAAATGAGCGGGAGCAGCACATTGACTTGCGCGTCTCATCTTCCACCGTCACGCTCGAGCACGGAAACCCCCGCAATTCGTGCAGCATCCGCGCCCCCACCACGCCGCCCAGATTCTCGCGGGCCCAGGCATCTCCCACGCCCGCTAGCTGCGCGGCCGTGCGGATGCCCGCCGTGTGCAGCTTGGCCGCCGAGCGGTACCCCACGCCCCAAACGTCCTCCACCGCCACTCGCTCTAACGCCTCGCGCCGCTGCCCCTCGTCATCGAGCATCAGCACCCCCGAGCCGGCCCCAGCAATGGCATCTTTCTTGGCCAGCCGGTTGGCCACCTTGGCCAGCGTCTTAGTCGGGGCCACGCCCACGCACACCGGAATGCCGGTGCGTTGCCTCACCGCCCCGCGCACGTCGCCCGCCCAGCCTGCCAGGTCGAAATGCCGCTGCATGCCGTGCAAATCCAGAAAAGCCTCATCAATCGAGTATATTTCCACCGCCGGGGCCCGCTGCTGCAGGTACCACATCACACGCCGGCTCATGTCCCCGTACAGCTCGTAGTTCGAGGAGCAGGCCACCCCGCCGTGCTGCTCATACTCCTGTTTTACCTGGAAGTAAGGCACCCCCATTTTCAGCCCCAGCGCCTTGGCTTCCTGCGACCGGGCCACCACACACCCGTCATTATTTGACAAGACCACCACCGGCCGTCCCTCCAGCTCCGGCCGGAATACCCGCTCACACGAAGCGTAAAAATTGTTGCAATCGACTAGGCCAAACATAAGGCAGTAGGGTAGTGGGCTCACTTCTTTGGGAAGGGGCCAGGGTAAATACCAAGAAGTCAGGTGCTCTTTGCCTAAGAAGCTAGGGGCTCAACGGAGCCTAAATAATTATTGGGGCCGCACGTAGCTCAGTCCCCGTCTTCCCTCCGTCACGAGCGGATGCAACACCAACACCACTACTCCGAAAATTCTCAAATCATCGGCATTCCGCACCACAATGGGCTTATAGGCTGGATTCTCCGCCACCAACGCCACCGAGTCCACCCGCTGCGACAACCGTTTCACCGTGTACTCCCCCTC
>JANYFQ010000121.1 GCA_025362615.1 Hymenobacter sp.
CAGAAACAAGCAACCATAGGACTTACGCAAAGGGCATTTCACGCAGTGTTTCGCAGTGTTAAAACGCAGTGTTCCGCAGTGTTTTGTTCTATCCACACCGCGAAACACTGCGTTTTTAACACTGCGGAACACTGCGTGACAGATGATTTGGGTGGTTTGCGTAAGTCCTAAACCAGAAACAACCGGAAACGCAAGACACTCAAATCGCCCGCGTAACAGCAGCAATCAAACAATTCAACAATCAGGCAATTTAAACCGGAAACCACCCCCTGCGGCGTACTTTTAACCCGCTATTGCTGTACACCTGCCCCCTGGTATCGCGCCTGCGGGCTCTCTTTCTACTGTTTTCGTGTCCGAAACCCTACCCATTAGCCTGCCCCCCGCCGCCGAAGCGGCCCTGGTGCAGCGCCTGCGCGAGCGCGACGAAACCGCCCTCAGCGAGTTCTACGACCGTTATTCGGCCGCGCTCTACGGGGTTATCCTCCGCATTGTCAAGAAAGAAGAAGAGGCCGAAGACGTGCTGCAAGAAGCCCTGCTCAAAATCTGGAACTCCTTCGCCGGCTACGACGCCACCAAGGGCCGGCTCTACACCTGGGTACTCAACATTACCCGCAACTTAAGCATCGATAAAATCCGCTCCCGGCAGCACCGCGTAGGTAGCCGCACCGACAGTCTGGACGATAGCCTGACGGCCCTCACCCAGGCAGCCCCTACTGCTTTTCTGCCCGAGCACATTGGGTTACGCGAAATTACGCAGGGGCTTATTCCCGAACAGCGGGAAGTAATTGACCTGCTTTATTTCGAAGGTTTTACCCAAAGTGAAGCCGCCGAACACCTCAACTTGCCGCTCGGCACCGTCAAGACCCGTGCCCGCACGGCCATCAAAGTTTTAAGCAAAATAATTCGCTAAATCAATCGTGAACAATCCCCAGGAATATATCGAATCCGGCTTTTTGGAGCAGTACGCCCTCGGCGAGCTGTCGGCCGCCGAGCGGGCGGCCGTGGAGGCTGAAGCGGCGGCGCACCCGGCCATCGCCGCCGAGCTGGCCGAAATCGTGGCCGCCCTCGACGGCTACGCCCAGGCTCACGCCGTTGCCCCGCCGCCCGCTGTGCGGGCGCGGGTGTTGAGCCACGTACTGGCCCAGGTTTCGACCGACTCAGCCCCCGTAGCGGCCCCGGCCGCAACGCCGCCGCTGTCTTCTCTGTCCGCCGCTCCCGCGAGTGGCTTGCGGGCCGATGTTGATGCCATTGCCCGCCCCGGCGCTTCGCCTCCGGCTCCGCTGCTGGGCCAGCGCCCGGCGGCGCTGCCAGCCGCCGCTGCCCCCGGCCGCTCGTGGCTGGCCCTGGCAGCTTCTGTGGCCTTGCTGCTGAGTTTGTTAGGAAACTTTTTCCTCTACAACCGCTGGCACGAAGCCGACACCACCCTCGTGGCCCTGCAAGCCGACCAGACCCGTCTGGCCTCGGCCAATACGGTGCTGCAACGCGAGATGAGCGGCGTGAAAACCCAGAACGACATCCTGCGCGACGACCGTTTCAAGGTCATCGCCCTAGCCGGCACGCCCGACGCGCCCGGTGCCAAAGCGCGGGTATTTTTCGACCCCCGCACCCGCAAGGTCTATTTCGACGCGCAAAATATGCCCGCCTTGCCCGCCGGCAAACAGTACCAGCTTTGGGCCTTGCGCGACGGCAAGCCCGTGGACGCTGGCATGGTTGCCACAACGACGACCGCCGCCACCGGCCTCCAGGAAATGAAGGCAATCGAAGTAGCCCAAGCCTTTGCCGTGACGGTGGAGCCGGCCGGTGGCAGCGCCGGCCCCACTATGCCCATTCAGGCAATGGGTGCGGTGACGATATAATCGTCTGCTAATTTGATGGTTGTCCAAGCCTTCGGCGGAATGAATGAGGAGATATGTCGGCCTTAAAATTCGTGGCAATGAGCTAAAAGGGGGCCGGTGCGGTGATACGCGCCGGCCCCCTTGCGTTGCGGGTTTTCGACTCGCGCCCCAGGCCGAAATCGTCCGGCAATTATCGTTCACCGATTGCCGGCTGGAAGCCGGCGGCACTGCGGCACGGGGCACAGCCCCGCGCCAACCGCCACCGCGTAACAGCAGTTATTAGAGCGGTTCCCAGGTGGTGTACGTTGCAAATCACCCCAAGTCATCGGGCAGTTGTTGTTCGCGCAAAGCCCGCAGATTTCGCAAGGTGATTGACTGATTGTTTGGGCTTTGCGAACTTCGCGAGCCTTGCGCGAACAACTTGTTGGGGTAGGGTTTCGGGTGGGGAATAAATCCGTACACCAACCTGGAAACCGCTCTAAAACAATTTCAACGGCCCCGTTCAGAAATAAGCAACGAGAGACAAGAAGCAATATGCTTAAAATCTATGTCAAGCGCCTCGGGCACGCCTTGGCCGGGCTGGCACTGGCCGCCTGCGGGCAGCCGGGGCCGGGCGCGGCGGGCGGGCCTTCGGCGGCCTACGCCCGGCTGTTGCAGGGTTTGTACCGCGGTACCGTGCCCACGGTGCGCCCGGCCGCGTTGGCCGCTGAATTGCGGCAGCGCCCCGGTGCGGTGCTGCTGCTCGACACCCGCGCGCCCAACGAATTCAACGTCAGCCACCTGGTTGGGGCCGAATTGGTTGATTTTAGCCATTACCAAACCCTCGATTTTGCCGACGTGCCGCGCAACCGGCCCGTGGTGGTGTACTGCTCGGTGGGCGCACGGAGCGAAAAAGTAGGTGAGCGGCTGCGGGCGCTGGGCTTCACCAACGTCCGCAACCTCTACGGTGGGCTGTTTGAGTGGATAAACGAGGGCCATCCCGTTACGAACGCGCAAGGGCTTACCAATCAGGTTCATCCGTATTCGGCCCTGTGGGGTGTGTGGCTGATGCGGGGCGAGAAAAACTATGGAAAACAATAACTTGCCGGGCAGTGGAGCATTGGCTTCGGCGGGGGCACCGGGCGCGGCGCGGCTGCTGGTATTTGCCCGGCCGCCCGTGCTGGGCCGGATAAAAACCCGGCTGGCGGCCACGCTGGGGCCGGAAGCCGCGTTGGCCATTTACCGGCGCCTGCTGGCCATTACCCAGCAAGCCGTGGCCGCCGCTGCCGTGCCCGCCACCGTGTGGCTGGCCGAAGCCCCGCCCGCCGGGCCGCTGGCCGATGCGAACACTGCCGCCGCCCTGCCGGAATGGCCCGGCCTGCCCTGGCGCATCCAGGCCCCGGCCCTCGATTTGGGCGAGCGCATGGCGGCGGCCTTCGCGGTTACTTTTGCGGAAGGCGCGGGCCGGGTAGCCGTCATCGGCACCGATTGCCCTGGTCTGACGGCTGAAATTTTAATGCAGGCTATCAATGGGTTGGCGGCGCACGATGTGATGATTGGCCCGGCGGCCGATGGCGGCTACTACCTGCTGGCCCTGCGTCGGCCCTGCCCGGAGCTGTTCCAAAATATTGCCTGGAGCAGCGCTTCCGTACTGGCCGACACCCTGGCCCTGGCCGCCGGCCTGGGCTTATTGGTGGGCTTGCTCCCCACGCTGCACGACGTAGATACGGCGGACGATTTGGCGCACTGGGAAAGGGCGCCTCGTGCAGTGAAAAACAAAGAATTAGGACTTACGCACCGGTAGCGAACTTGCGCCAAAAATACTGCCATGCTGACCCAACGCACCTACATTGACTACTTG
>JANYFQ010000123.1 GCA_025362615.1 Hymenobacter sp.
AATCGTCCAGTGCGGCACCATGTTGGGGAAGTTGAACGGCGCGATGCTGGCCACCACGCCCAGCGGCTTGCGCTCGGTGCGGGCCTCCACGCCCTTGCTCACTTCCAGAAACTCGCCCTGAATAAGCTGGGGCATGGAGCAAGCAAACTCAGTCAGCTCGATGGCTTTCTCGACTTCGGCGCGAGCCTCGTCGTAGGTTTTGCCGTTTTCTTCGCGCACCAGGTCGGCCAGGGCCTTTATGTCGCGCTCGAGCAGCGTTTTGTAGCGGTAAAAAATTTGCACCCGTTCCTTGATGGGCGTGGCCGCCCAGGCCGGATAAGCCGCCTGGGCGGCCTGCACGGCCGCGTCGAGGTCGGTCATGCCGCTCAAAGGCAAAGTCGAAATCAGCTCGCCGCTGAGGGGGCTGAATACGTCCATGGTGGCCGTGCTGCAATCGTTTGCAGGTTGGCCGCCCACAAAATTCTGGATGGCGGAATACTTCAGGGTTTGGACTTCCATGTTACCGTAATGTTAAGCGGGGTGCAATTTAGGGCAATTGTTTGGAATAAGACCAACCAGCAGCTGGTTTTAGTTGATTTTTCAGCAAAGAAATTCAACACCTTTCAAAAACTGTGACCCAGCCATTTGGCAAAGCCCACACGTTGGCTGGCATCGGCGGCGGGCAGTTGCTCCACCGCGTAGCGCGGGCCGAAGCTACGGCCCGGCCCGGCCACCAGCACGACGTTCAGCAGTCGGTTCTGCCGGAACACGCTCACCTGATACTGTGCGGCCCCGGTGCTGAGCAGCGTTTGCAGGTTCATGTCCACGCGGCGGCCTTCTACGGCTATTATTTCGTCGTCCACGGTCAGCGCGGCTGCGGCCGGCGAGTCGGGCCAGATGGTGGTGACTTCGGTGCGCTCGTTCTTAACCACCGTGCGAAAGCCAAAAATACCCTCCGAGGCCGAGGCGTTTGCCTGTACCGTCAGGCCGCAGCCCACCGTGTGCAGCGCCTTGTTCAGCGGCCCGGCCAGCGGCTCCATTCCGTAGATGAACTTGCTGAAATAGGCATCCATTTTGCGGCCGGCTACTTCTTCCACCAGACGCACGTAATCGGCCTCGGTGTAGCCAATTCCGGTCTTGCCGAACTCCTCGTACAGCCGCCGCATCACGTCATCGAGGCTGCGGGCGTGGCCCGAGAGCTGCCGCAGTGTCAGGTCGAGCAGCAGCGCCACCAGCGCCCCTTTGTGGTACACGCTCACCTTGCGGTCAGGTACGCCGGGCTTGTAGCCGTCGAGCCACAAATCGACGCTGGCGTCGGCCAGGCTCAGGTTGTCGGCACCCGCGTCTTCGTAGTGCTTGCGGAGCACCGTGTTTAGCTCCTCAAAATACTGGGCCGGGGTGCGCACGTGGCTGCGGGCCAGCAGATACTCGCCGTAATAAGTGGTAATGCCTTCGGCAATAAAGCAGGTGCGGAAGTAGTTTTCACGGCTGTAATCGTAGTGCTGCATCTCGGCGGGCCGGATGCTTTTGATGTTCCAGGTATGAAACAGCTCGTGGCAGCTCACGCCCAGCAGCTCTTTGTAGAGGCCCTCGCTCATAATGAGTTCGGCCGGCCCCAGCACAATTACCGTCGAGTTGTGGTGCTCGACGCCGTGGTAATGCTTGTAAGGCAAAAACTGGTTAAGGAAGTGGTAGTCGGCTACGGGCAGCGAGCCAAACAGCTGAATTTGCTCCTCCGAAAACGCCTTAAAATCAGCCAGAATGCGCGGCCAGTTCAACGCCGCTTCGCCCTGCACCCAAATGTGCATGGGCACCCCGCCCGCCTCGTACTGCTGGTGCGTGAGCGTGGGCGAGGCAATGAGCGGCGCATCGGCCAATTGGTCGAAATTACTGGCCGACAAGGTATTGGAGGCCAATTGGGGCAAGCCGCAGGCAATCTTCCAGCCTTCGGGCAGCGCCAGCGTCAGCTCGCAGGGCGCGTTTTCGTGGCCTACGGCGTACATCAGGGCCTGCACCGGGTTGAGGTACAGTTGCGTTTCGTCGAGCCACGAGCCGCCCGCATCCATTTGGTGGGCGTAAAAATTGTAGCGCACCTGCACCCGGCGGCCGGCGGCATCGGCTACTTCCCAGCAGTCTTTGGTGGTCTTGCGGTAAGGCATAAGCTGGCCGGTAGCCGCATCCGAAATTTCGACCCGCTGAATTTTCTGGGCGAAATTCTGAAGCTCGTAACGTCCCGGTCGCCAGGCGGCTAGCTGCAATTGCAACGATTGATTGGCCGTGGCTGGCACGTCCAGCTCACACTGCACTTGCAGGTAAAAACTGAGCGAGTTGGCAAAGGAAATGTGGTACTGCATGGTGCGAATGTAACGGCCACAGCGGCGTACCGCCCCAGAAAACAACTGATGGCTACTGCGCCGCGCTTGCAATTCACTATCCTTCGCCGTACCTTTGCCCGCCCTACGCGAAACCCGACCCTTGGTCTAAAAATATTTTCCGATGAAACGTACCTATCAGCCCTCGAAGCGCAAGCGCCGCAACAAGCACGGCTTCCGCACCCGCATGGAAACCGCCAATGGCCGCAACGTGCTGGCCCGCCGCCGCGCCAAAGGCCGCAAGCGCCTCACCGTATCCGACGAAGGCCGCCACAAGCGCAACGGGTAGGTTTTCGGTGCCTAGTGCTTAGTGCCTTGTGCTTAGTATGAACGAGGCCGGAGAGGCCAACGGTTTGCCGCCCATTGGTCAAGCCCCGCCCGTGCATCAACTACTAAGCACCCGAAAATTTACTTTTCCCAAAGAGGAACACCTCTGCCGCAAAAAGCTCATTGATGAGCTTTTCGGCAAGGGGAGTTCCTCTTTTGGCGTCTACCCCATTCGGTTGGTTTTCACGCTGCTGCCTGTGCCCACGGCAGCGCCGCCGCAGGTGCTCATCAGCGTCAGCAAGCGCACATTCAAGCGGGCCGTCGACCGCAACCGCCTCAAGCGGCTGCTGCGCGAAGCCTATCGGCTCAACAAGCACTTGCTCACCGAGAATCCGGCCGGGCACTGCGTCGCCACGCTCGGTATTCTCTACACGGGCAAGGAAAAAAGCGAGCTGCCGCTGCTCGAAAAAAAACTGATGAACGGGCTATTGCGTTTGCCTATCGGCCCGGCAGTGCAACTACCGGCGTAGGTTCGCTATCTTCACCCAACCGAAGGCGGGCAAAACAAATAGGTTGGGCCGCTTTGGCGAAATGCGCCGTCGTACATGGGGTATTACATTCTGATTATCAAGCTGTATCATGTCCACTCGTAAGAAATATCTCGCCGCGCTGGCCCTCACTACCCTCGGACTGGTTGGCTTTCGGGCCGCGTCCGACAACGAGCGCTACTTCGAGATTGCCAAAAACCTCGACATTTTTGCCACCCTTTTTAAGGAGGTAAATACCTATTACGTGGACGAGATAACGCCCGCCAAGCTGGTGAAAACGGGCATCGATGCCATGCTCAAGTCCCTGGACCCCTACACCAACTACATCCCGGAAGACGACATTGAGGACTTTCGCACCATGACGACCGGGCAGTACGGCGGCATCGGGGCGATGGTGGTGAAGCGCAACCTTAAAACTATCGTCCAGAGCACCTACGAGGGCTACCCGGCCCAAAAAGCCGGCCTGCTGCCCGGCGATGAAATCCTGGACATCAACGGCATCCTCGTCGAGAAGAAGAGCAATTCCGACATCAGCAAGCTGCTCAAGGGCCAGGCCAATTCGGTAGTGAAGCTGCTCGTGACGCGCTACGGGCAGGACAAACCGGTGGAAATCAACATCACCCGCGACAAAGTGCAGGTGGACAACGTGCCCTACTACGGCATGATTTCGGGCGATGTGGGCTACTTCCAACTCTCGGGTTTCACCGTCGATGCGGGCAAGGAAGTCCGCACTGCGGTAAACAAGCTCAAGGAAATGGGCGCCAAGAAGATTGTGTTCGACATCCGCGACAACCCCGGCGGCTTGCTTAATGAGGCGGTAAACATATCCAACCTATTTATCGATAAGGGCTTGGATGTAGTGAGCACCAAAGGCAAAGTCACGGAGTGGAACAAAACCTACAAGGCGCTCGACGTGCCGCTCGACGTGCAACTGCCCATTGCCATCATCACGAGCAACCGCTCGGCGTCGGCCTCGGAAATTGTGTCGGGTGTGTTGCAGGACTACGACCGTGCCGTGCTCGTGGGCGAGCGCACCTTCGGCAAGGGCCTCGTGCAGGCCACGCGCCCGCTCTCGTACAACTCGCAACTGAAGGTGACGACCGCCAAATACTACATTCCCAGCGGCCGTTGCATTCAGGAAATCGACTACAGCCACCGCGCCGAAGACGGCGCGCTGAGCAAATTTCCCGATTCGCTCCGCACGGCCTTCAAAACCCAGGCCGGCCGCACCGTGTACGACGGCGGCGGCGTGGCCCCCGACGTGGAAGTGAACGACCGCGAAATTGCCGACATCACCCGCGTCCTGCTCCAAAAAAGCTACCTCTTCGACTACGCCACCCGCTACCGCGCCGAGCACCCCACCATTGTGCCAGCCCGCGAATTTAAGCTGGCCGATGCTGACTACCAGAAGTTTGTGGCCTTTCTGCAAGGCAAAAACATCAGCTACAGCACCGACACCGAAAAGTCGCTGACCGACCTCACCAAGAAGGTGAAAGACGAAAAGCACTACGACGACGTGAAGCTGGAACTGGAAGCCCTCCGCAAGAAAGTCACCGTGAACAAAGCCAACGACTTACAGCGCTTCAAGCCCGAAATTCGGGAGCTGCTGGAGCAGGAAATCGTGTCGCGCTACTACTTCGAGAAAGGCCGCACCGAAGCCGGTTTCGACGACGACCCCAACATCATGGCCGCCGTGGCGGTGCTCAACGAGCCAAACCGGTACGCGGCGCTGCTGAAGCCTTCGGGGCAGGCGGCGAGTGCAAGGAAGTCGGCGGGGACGAAGTAGGAAAAAATTTTAATTATTCAAAAATTGGCACTTCCGATTTTCCCTCATAAAAAAACGCGCTAGTTGCCGAGTCTTGTGATAATGTAATTTTCATGTATGGGGCGTAATAGTGAAGGTCTATGCAATTGTGTTCCTGATGTACGACAGTATCAGGTTTCGATATTAATCGTTCAATTTCTATGCGGCTCATCCCTTTTTTAAGGCCCCGCATTTTTTTGCGGTTCGACTCTACAATACTATTGCTCCACAACAGGCCGCACAGGAAGAGCAATCCTATGATTAGCGCACCAACGAAGAGTTTCCTTTTCATTTTGACAAAATGCATGGGCTTTGTTCCGCTGTTGATGTCATAAAGATAAGCGCCGTGAAAATGACCATCCTCGACACCTACCATTTCGACATCTCTGCCCGTGGGGCCTACCACACCATGCCCCCCGAAGAGCGGGCGTTAGTGGAAGCCACACTGCCACAAGCCGTGCAATTGTAACTACTTTAACGCCCAAAACAAACCGACCATGGAAGCCAGCAAACAATTCGATTTTGGAATGGCCGCACAAGATTTCTACTTTATTAGGACTTACGCACCGGTAGCGAACTTGCGCCAAAAATACTGCCATGCTGACCCAACGCACCTACATTGACTACTTG
>JANYFQ010000125.1 GCA_025362615.1 Hymenobacter sp.
ATTGATTTGGGCAACCTGGACCGCATCGACGAGGCCAGTTACGCCGAGGTGGTGCAGGCCGTGGAGCGCACCGATTTGAGCCTGGAAGGGATGCAAAAACTACTCAACGAAGCTGCGGAAGGCGAAGAAGACGATGACGAAAGCACCTGAAAGCAAGCCGCTGATTTTCAATAGGCCGCAGTTGCGCTTCATCACCGCCCGGCTGGCCAGCGCGGTGAGCCTCTGGAGCCGGGCCACGGGCAAGTCCACGCTCATCGCCTGGCTGATTCATACCATCGTGACGACGATGCCCCGCAGCTCGTGGGGCATCGTCGGCTCGACCTACGCGCAAATTCTGACCCGGACGCTGCCCTCGACGATTGCGGCCCTGGAGCAGCTGGGCTACTACAAGGACATTCACTACTTTATCGGCCGCAAGCCGCCGCCCTCGTGGGGGTGGCCGGAGCCGTTTCAGCGGCCGGTTCGCTACGACCACTTCATCATTTTCTACACCGGGGCCGGGTTTCACCTCATTTCGCAGGACGGCAACGGCTCCAGCTCGCGGGGCCTCAACCTCGACGGCTGGGTGGCCGACGAAGGGCTGCTGCTCGACCGCGACAAGCTCGGCACCGACGTAATTGCCTCGAACCGGGGCAACAAGGGCATCTGGAAGGGCTGCCAGCTGCACCACGGCAAGTTCATCTTCTCGTCGATGCCCTGGGGCAACCAGGGCAAGTGGCTGCTGGAGGATTCGGCCTACTACGACCGCGACGGCAACGACTTCGGCCTGCTGCGCGACCAGATGATTAAGCACCAGCTGGCCTTCGTCGATTCGCGCTCGACGAAGACCCGCCTCGCTCTGTACGCCGAAATTCTGGCCCTGAGCGAGAAACTCTGCTTCTACGTCAATCCCAAGAAGTTGAAGCACGGGGCGGGCAAGGAAACGCCCCGTGGGCTGCTCTACAGCGAGGCCAATATCTTCGACAACATCCAAAATTTGGGCATCCCCTATTTGGAGGAACAACGCCGGGAATTGTCGGATTTCGTGTTTCTCATCGAAATCCTCAACCAGCGGCCCAAGTCGGTGGAGGCGGGCTTTTACCCGCGCCTGGCCCCGCACCACGTCCAGGAGTGCCCCGCCACGGGCTACGTGCTGGGCCTGGACCTCAACCTGGCCAAGCTCCGCGCCCACGACAGCCGCATGGACGGCGACTGCCGCGCCCACCTGCCCATCCGGGGCGCGGTGGACTGGGGTAGCAAAATCAGCGTGATGACCACGGCCCAGACCCACGCCGACGTGGGCGAATACCGCTTCCTGAAGGGCTTCTACGTCAAGCACCCCAAGCTCATCAACGACCTGGCCGATGCCTTTTGCGACTACTACGAGCACCACCTGCTCAAGGAGTTCCACTTTATTGAGGATAGCGAGTGGGGCAACGCCCGCAAGCCCGACAGCGACCTGACCTATAACCAGCAGTTTGCCGAGCGTCTGCGTAGCCGGCGCTGGCGGGTGCGCCACTTCAACCTGGGCCGGGTGCCCAGCTATGCCCACCGCTACCACCTGGCCCACGAGATACTCGGCGAGGAAGATGCGCGGCAGCTCAAAGCCCGCTTCAACAAGGTGAACATGAAAGACCCGCTCACTGCGATGGCCCTGGCCCCGGTCCGGCAGGACAGCCGGGGCGAGATAGCGAAGGATAAGAGCAGCGAGAAGAAGCTCACCATCCCCGGCCAGGAGGCCACCCACTTCACCGACACCATCGACCTGCACTTCCTCAGCATCGACAAGCAGGTGGCCAGGGCCACAGCCAACCCCGCCGGCCTGCTCCTGGTCAGCGCCTGAGTGGCAATTGCCACGTAGTTCAGGCCGGATTTCCACGCAATTCCACACCAACCCCCTCAGCAACGCGCTGAGGGGGTTTTTTCGTGGCATATATCCCCTGAAGGCCCCCTGGCAATTGCCAACGGCCAACAGTGCGCGTTGGGGTGTTTTGCGACTAAATGAGACAAAACGAAATCAAACACGCTCAAAAACGGCGCTTAAATAGCCGCCGGGACGGATTGCTGTGAGATTGGCGGTTTGGCAGGCCAAACCCGCCGCTTTTCCTGTCCTTTTTTCGGGTGCGCGGGGCCGGGAATTTTGTCGCCATGATTGCGAAGAGTGTGCGGTTGGTGGAGGCGTTGGAGCTGATGGAGCAGGCCACGGAGGGCTTCTCCGTGCGCTTCGTGCAGGCGGATGTGGCCCGGAAAACGGGCGGTAAAATCGTCGAGTGGCACAACTGCCGGCTGGCGCAGCAGCGCCGGGCGGTGGGGGAGAAGCGCCCTGCA
>JANYFQ010000130.1 GCA_025362615.1 Hymenobacter sp.
CGTCGGCCACCGTCAGCACCAGGCCGGCCGGCGTTTGCTGCAAGTTCACCTGCACCAGCGTGGCGCGGGCGTGCTTTACCACGTTGTGCAGCGCTTCTTTGTAAATAAGGTAGAGCTGCTGCTGGGCCTCGGCCGGCGGGGCAGGGCAGGCGGGGTCGAGGGCTGTGGCAAATTCCACGTCCACCCCGGCCGGGGGCAGCACTTCCTGGGCGTGGTCGCGCATATGGGCCAGCAGTTCGGGCAGCGTGCGCCGGGCCGCCCCCAGGCCCCACACTACGTCGCTCATCTGCTGGGCGGCGCGGCGGGCGGTGGCGGCCAGCGTTTCGAGGCGGGCCGCCACTTGGGCGGGCGTGTAGGCGTGGGCCTCGCTGAGCAAGCCGCTTTGCAGGTTGAGCTGGGTGAGCAGGTTGCCCACGTCGTCGTGCAGGTCGGCCGCCAGGCGCCGGCGCAGGGCCGTGGCCTCGGCGGCCAGGCGGACGGCCTGCCGGCGGCGGTACTGCCACACCACGCCGCCGGCCCCGGCCAGCGCCAGCAGGGCCAACGTGCCCAGACCGGCCCGCTCCTGCCGGGTGCGCAGGCGGGCCAGCTCCTGAGCTTGGGCGGCCAGGCGGTTGCGCTGCTGCAAGGCCAGTATCTGGGCCTGCTGCTCGCGGGTTTTGAAACTGACTTGCAGTTGGGCCAGGGCGCGGGTGCGCTCGGTGGTTTGCAGGGTGTCGCGCAGGCGCTGACTGGCCTGCGCGGCGGCGTAGGCCCCCAGGCCGTCGCCGTTTTTGGCCAACGCCCGGCCCAGGTTGTGCTGAATTTGAGCCTCGTCGGCGGGGTTGCCGACTTCCCGCACCAGTGCCAGCGCCTGCCGGGCTGCGGCCGCCGATGCCGCCCACTGGCCCTGGGCGTAAACGGCCGTGGTCAGCAGTTGGTAGGCCATGTACTGGGTTTGCGGGTTGCGTTGCGCGCGGGCCAGGGCCACGCCCTGACGGGCGTAGTAGGCCGCCGAATCGGGGCGGCCCGCGTCCTGCAACGCCTGGCCGAGCGAAATTAGCGCAAACGTCAAGTTGACGGGTTCGTGCAGGGCGCGGCAGGCGGCCACGGCCCGGCGCGGGTAGCGCAGGGCCAACGCCTTGACGCGGGCCGGGGCACGGCCGCTCTGCCGCCACACGCCGTAAAAAATGCCCATGCTGTGGTAGCACACCATCTGGTTGAAACGCTGCCGCACGGTGGTCGGGGCCGCCACACGCGCCGCCAACTGCCGGTAGTAGCCCTCCGCCTCCTCAAAATTGCCCTGCTCGGTGTACGCGTTGGCCAGCCCCAGCAGGTTGGTAAACAACAAACGGCTTTCCGGGGGGCGGTCGGGATGGATGAGGGCCAACGCTTGCTGATGGCTCTGGGTGGCCAGTACCAGGTCGCCGGTTTGGGTGGCAACGTAGCCCACCGCGCCCAGGCTTTTTATCGTGGCCAGCGGGTCGCGCAGCCGACGAGCCAGGGCCAACGCCTGTTGGGCGTAACGCATTGCGGCGGCGTTGTCGGCACTCAAAACGTCGTCGCTGAGCGTTATCAGTGCCTTTACTTTGGTTGAGTCGGGCGGCAGCGCCTGCACTGCTTTGATGCGTGCAGCCCCGGCAGCCGGCGGCTCCTGGGCGCGGGCAACCACGGCCAACAGCAGCAGACTACTCAGCAAAGCCAGTCGAGAAAACAGAAAGCGCATACAAAACGGGTTAAACAACTTTGCGCCCAAAACAAAAAGGCCAATTCCGGTCGGAATTGGCCTTTGTACCAAACACTACCAACAAAGTTAGCTACTTGTTGGCCTGCGTACCCTATTTCACAGCACCCGGCGCTTCACGGCGGCACTCAGCGGGCCGGCCCCTTGCGGCCCCACGGCCAGCACCCGCACCCAGGCCACGAGGCCCGACTTGAGCGTGAGCGTCTGGCGGAGCCGGGTGCCGGCCGTGCAGTAGCGGAAGTCCTCGTCGGCGGGCATCTCGTCGCCGTAGGCCACAAACCAGACCAGGGCCGCAAAGCCGTCCATCTTGTCCACGGCCAAGTCCAGCTCGCCCTCTATTTCGCCGGTGGGCTGCTTGAGCACGGGCGCCAGCATCGGCCCCCGAGCCTGCGCCTCGCGGCTGATGTCGAGGCCAAGCTGTTCGATTTTAACGGCGTTGTCGCCCGTCACGTCGGGCTGGTTGGCCCAGTCGCGGTAAGCCCCAAACACCACGTCAAACCGCGCCAGCGCCTCGCGCTCCTGGGCAAACGAAAGGGTGCTTTTGCCCTGGGTGGCGGTGTGCGCCTGGTCGAGGTCTTCGACGACCTTTTGCATATCGGCCAGCGGGTAGGGCGCGGTTTTGGGAAACAGGCCCTGGTTCTCGGCAAAGCACTGCACAATGTAGCGTCCTTTGGTAATTTTTTCGGGGGTCTTGAGCTGCGAGAGCGGCAAGACGGCAAACAGCAAACGGTTCATGGCGGCAAAGGGTAAAGAAGTTAAAAAAGCCCGGCCCACCGGCGGCGGTAAGCTGTTGCAGGCGCTAAGGTAGTGCGCAGTTAGCGCACCGGCAACATACCGCCCCCTAAATACTTTTTTACCGGCCCCGTTGGGTGCCGCCGCGCCGCGCCGAGCCGGCGGCCACGGCCACGGCGGGCCGTAGTTGGTGCCTTTAAGTTGTCACGCATAAGTTTCTGCTCTGTCGTTCACCCCACCCCCTAACCCCCTCCCCGATGGGGAGGGGGGACTAGTTGCTAGCGCTAGCTTTTAGGTTTAGTTTCTAGATTTTAAGCCCTTGCGTTAGGTCTAGAACTAGCAACTAGTCTCCCCTCCCCATCGGGAAGGGGGTTAGGGGATGGGGTTGGCGCAAAAGCGAAGTAGCCGTCTACTTGTGCGTGACTATTTAGCAACGACACCCGGCCAAAAAACAAACACGCAAAACCAGGCAGCCGCAGCCCTGGCCCCACACTCAACGGCTAAGCGGCAAGCACCGACGTTGCCGGGGGCCTGGCCGTAGTTTTTTCCGAAAAATCAACCGCCGACCGGTAAGCACCGGCGTTGCCGGGGGGTTGGCCGTAATTTTTTAGGAAAAAATCAGCGACCAACCGGTAAGCAACGCCGTTGCCGGGGGGTTGATTTTAATTTTTTAGGAAAAATCAACCGCTAACGGGCAAGCAACGGTGTTGCCGGGGGGTTGGCCGCCGTTGCCGGGGGGTTGACCGCCATTGCTAAGGCAAGCAACGGCGCAGCGCTGGCAAACAAAAACGCCCCCGGCCGCAAGGGCCGAAGGCGTCAGCAAAAAAAAAGAAGCAAACGGTTATTTGGTGGCTTGTGCGCCCTCGCCCAGCAGGTGGGCCATCTGGGCTTGCAGAGTGAGCAGGCTGGCGTGGTCGGCGGCGCTGCCGGTTTGCAGGGCGGCGTTCTGGGTTTTGAGGGTTTCAATCTGTTGTTGTTGCTCCTTCATGGCTTCGATGAGCACGGGCGTGAGTTGGGCGTAGTTCACGCTCTTGTAGCCGTCTTTATCAGTGAGCACCAGCTCGGGGTAAAGCTGTTCCAGCTCCTGGGCAATGACACCGACCTGACCCGCGCCAGCCGTGCCGCCGTGTTTGATGCCGAGGGCATTCCACTCGTAGCGCACGCCGCGCAGGGCCAGCACGGCGGCGAGGGCACCGACCAGGGGGCGCACGTTTTGTTTAAAACGAGCGTCGGAAGTTTGGGTAAAGGCCGGGCCGGTGGCGGCGTAGCCGAAGGTGGCCGTGCCGTTGGCGTTGAGCGTAAGGGCTTCGAGCAGCACCCCGGCGCTGGTGGTGCGGAAGCGCAGGCCCAGGTTGGTGGCGGCCGTGGCGTTGGGCACCCGCGCCTGGATGTAAGACAAGCCGCTGGTGCCGCCGTAGGGGGCCAGCCAGAGGTGGCCGGTGAGGAAGTTGTTTTGGATGCCGCCGTTGTTGGGGTCGCCCACGAGGTAGGTATCGCCGGTGCCGGCCACGTCAAGTTTGCCGCGCGGAGTAGTGGTGCCGATGCCCACGTTGCCGCCGGCCAAGAAGTTGCCGCCCACGGTGCCCGCTCCGTCGATGTTGAAGTTGGCCAAGGCTTGCTGGTTGGTTTGGTTCTTAATCACACCCGTAAAGTTGGCCCCGCTCAGGGCCGGGGCGAGCGGGCTGGTGCCGGCTTGCGTAGTGATGACGAGCGTACCGTTGCTGGACGAGCCGGCCGTGGTGTAGGCGACGCTGCCGGCCCCGCTGGTGGCCCACGACGAGCCGCCGCCGCCGCCCGCGTCGCTGGCCCCGCTGCCAAAAGTGGAATAGTAAGCCCCCGAAGCTCCCCCGTAGTAACCGCCGCCGCCGCCGCCGCGTTCGCTGCCGTTGCCGCTGGGCGTGCCGCCGCCGTTGCCATTGTTGCCGGGGGTGCCCGGTGCCAGGAAGGAGGCCGGCCCGCCCGGTCCGGTTTGGGTAGCGCCTTTGCCGCCATAATTAAAGCCGCCGCCCAAAGCGCCGCCATTGCCGCCGGTGCTGGTGCCCGCCGTGCCGCCCGTGGCGGTGGTCAACCCGGCCCCGCCGCCGCCGGCGGCCACTACCAGGCCGTTGCGGCTGGTCAGGTAGTCGTCGGTGGTGCCAAATACGGGGTTGCGGCGCAGGTCGGTGGCCCCGCCGCCGCCGGCCCCGCCGCTGGCAAAAGCGCTGCCGCCGCCGTTGTAGCCACCACCCACGGCGGCGCTGGCGTTGGCGTTGCCGCCCCGGCCGCCCACGGTGAGGGTCAGCACTTCGCCCGGCGTTACCGGCACCAAGGCCGACACCACCGCCCCCGGCGCCGTGTTGGCTCCGGCGGTGTTGCCGCCGCCCCCGCCGCCAGTGGCCGTCACCTGCAGGCTGGTCACGCCGGCCGGCACAGTGTAGGTCTGCGTACCGCCGGTGTAGCTGAAAGTCTGGGGGCTGCCGGCCGGGATGGTGCCCGCGGCGGCGGCCGTGGTTTCTTCCCACTGCGTGCCGTCCCACTGATTGCTGGCCTTGGTGTCGAGGTTGTAGATGAGCAGGCCGGCGGCCGTGGTGCCGGGGTTGATGGCGTCGCGCTGGGCGGTGGTCATGCGCGGAGGCAGCAGGCCCTTGGTGGTGCTGCTCACGTCGAGCAGGGCGGCGGCGTTGGGACCGGTGGTGCCGGTGCCGATGCCTACTTGCCCGGCGGTGTTCCAGGCCAGCGCCGTGGTGCGGGTGCCGCCCTGGTTGGTGCCCAGCACCCCGCCGGCGTAGCCGTACAAGGCCGGGCCGTCCACGTTCACGCCGTTCCAGAGCTTGCCGAGGCCGTACCAGCCCAGGCCGTGATTGGTATCGCGCAGCAGGTAGTCGTTCGTCAGCGGGATAAGCACGTTGCCGTTTATTTCCAGCGCCTGACCGGGGTTGGCAGTGCCGATGCCCACGTTGCCGCCGTTGGTAATGCTCAGGCGGGCGGCGAAGCCGGTGTAAAAGTCCAGCCCGGACTGGTTGCCGCCGCTGCTGCGCTTGCTGCCGATGCCCTCGCCGGTGTTGCCCGCCCCAAAGCGCAAGGCGTTGGCTGCAGTGGTGCCGGTGTTGGCCCCGGCCGCGTCCACAAACAAGCCGGCGCTCACGTTGACATTGCCCACCACGTCAAGCGCCTGGCCGGGGGTCGTGATGCCGATGCCCACGTTGCCGCCGTTGGCGATGCTGAGGCGGGCGGTATTGTTGGTGTACAAGTCCAGCCCGTTCAGGTTACCGCCCGTCGTGCGCTTGCTGCCGATACCCTCGCCGGTGCCGGCCGCGCCAAAACGCAGCGCGTTGGTGAGGGTGCCGGCGTTGGTCCCGGCCCGGTCCACACCCACGTTGGTGCCAGCTTGCAGGGCACCGCCCAGCGTGCCGGTGCCGCTCAGGTTGAAGCTGCCCGTTTGCTGAGCGGCGGGGGCGTTCTGGATGTAGGCCGCGCTGCCGGTGGCGGCGGCGTAGTCGGTGCCGGCCGTGGCCGCACTCACCACGCCCGCCCCGTTGGCCATCAGCAAGCCGCTGACAGTGCCCGCGCCGCCCTTAGTGGCGGGCACAATGCCGGCGTAGGTGGTGGCCGCGCCGCTGCTGGTGATGTCGCCGCTCAGGTTGGGCACGGTGCCGGCCGGGCCTTGCGGGCCAGCGGGGCCAGTGGTGCCGGCTACTCCTTGCGAACCCGTGGCCCCTGTCGTGCCCGTGGCCCCCGTGGCTCCTTGCGGACCGATAGCCCCCGTGGGGCCAGCCGGGCCTTGCGGGCCGGTAGCGCCGGTGGGGCCGGTGTTGCTGGGCAGCGTCACGGTGTTGCCCCCCGTGATGCTCAAATCCTGCCCGCTCACGCTCAGCGTGGGGGCGGCGGTGCTGCTTAAGTTGCCGCTGGCGTCGGTCGTTACCACGCCGGCCGTGGTCAGGCTGCCGACGCGGGCGCTGCCGGCCGTGAGCAGGCCGCCCACCGTGCCGGGGCCGTCCACGTTGAAGGCGGCGTTGGCCTGGGGGGTGGTTTGGTTTTTAATCACCCCCGTGATGTTGGCGCCGCTGAAAGCCGGCGCAGCGGCCGTGCCGGGCACGGTGTAGGTGAGCACCAGCTGGCCCGTGGTGGCCGCCGGGGCCGTGCCGAAGCTGGCGGCGCTGCTACCCGTGGGCGTAAACCACGACGAGCCGCCCCCGCCGCCAAAGTTGCCGTTGCCCGACACCCGGCCGCTGCCGCCGCCGTAGTAGCCGCCGCCGCCGCCGCCGCCGCCAACGCCGCCGTTGCCCCCCGTGTCGTTGGTGCCCGACTGGAAGCCGCCGCCGGGGCCGCTTTGGGTGGCCCCGCCGCCGGGCGTACCGGAGCCGCTGCTGCTGCCCGTGCCGCCGTCGGGGGTGCCGGCCGCTCCGCCGGTGGCGTTGTAGCCCTGGCCGCCGCCGCCCGCCGCCACCAGCAGCGCGTTGCGAGCGCCGAGGTAGTCGCCGGTGCTCGTGCCCGTGCGGCGCAGGTCGGTGGCCCCGCCGCCGCCGGCTTGCGCGTTGCCCGTGCCGCCGCCGTTGTAGCCGCCGGCCCGCGTGCCGCTGCCCGCGTTCGCGCCCTGGCCGCCCACCAGCACCGCCAGGGTTTCGCCGGGCACCACCGTCAGGGTGGCTTGCACCCGCGCCCCGCGGGCGGGGGTGGTGTTGCCGTTGCCGCCCGCGCCGCCGTCGGCCGTCACGCTCAGGCTGGTCACGCCGGCCGGCACCACAAAGGCTTGCGGGATGCCGGAGTAGCTGAACGTGGCCGTGCCGGGCGTGGGGGGCGTACCCGGCGCGCCGGCCCCGGTGTTCAGCACCTCGGTCCACTTGGTGCCGTCCCACTGGTTTAGGGCTTTGGTGTCGGTGTTGTACACGAGCAGGCCCGCCGCCGTGGCGGTCGGGGCAATGGCATCGCGCTGGGGTTGGCTCAGGCGCGGGGGCAGCAGGCCCTTGGTGGTGCTGCTCACGTCAAGCAGCGCGGCGGCATTGGGCGTGGCCGTGCCGATGCCCACACTGCCGCTGCCGATGCCCGAAAAGGTGAGGTTGTTGCTGCCCAGCGGCACGTCGGTGGCCCCGGTGAGGGCGCCGCCCAGGGCCACGTTGGGGCCGGTGCGAGTCAGGCCGTTGCTGGCCGTGGTGGCGTCGGTGGCCAGGTAGTCGGTGCCGGCCACGGCGGCGGCCACGGTGCCGCCGGTGGCTTTCAGCAAGCCGGTGAGGGTGCCGGCCCCGCCCCGGTTGGTGGGCACGTTGGCGGCGTAGGTGGTGGCGTTGCCCACGCTCGTGATGGCCCCGGTCAGGTTGGCGTTGG
>JANYFQ010000168.1 GCA_025362615.1 Hymenobacter sp.
GAGGGCAGTACGCGCCAAGCAAAGGCTTGGCGCTACCACTTACCGGCGCGGCCCCCGGCCAGCGCCACCACCCTGGGCCGGGCCATTCCGGCGCGGGCCGTTGGCATCGCCACCACCAGCAGCGGCACCGCCCCGGCTGTCGCCACCCCGACCGCCCCGGTCGCCATCGCGGCGCGGGCCACGGTCGCCACCTTCGCGGCGTTCGCCACGCGGGCCGCGGTCGTCACGACGACCACCGCCTTCGGCCCCACCGGGATTGGTTTGCTGCTGATTCGGCGAGAGGTCGGGCTTGCCGAACACCTCGCCACGCATCACCCACACCTTAATACCAATTTTACCATACACCGTCTGAGCTTCCGACAGTGCGTAGTCAATGTCAGCCCGTAGCGTGTGCAGCGGGGTGCGGCCTTCTTTGTATTGCTCCGAACGAGCAATTTCGGCACCACCCAAACGGCCACCGCACTGAATCTTGATGCCTTCGGCACCCACCCGCATCGCGGCCTGGATGGACATTTTCATGGCGCGGCGGAACGAGATGCGGGCGGCCAACTGCTGGGCAATGCTCTCGCCCACGAGCTTGGCATCCAACTCGGGGCGCTTGATTTCGAAGATGTTGATTTGAACGTCCTTGCTGGTAATCTGCTTCAGCTCGTCCTTAATCTTGTCCACTTCCTGCCCACCCTTGCCAATCACCACACCCGGACGGGCCGTGTTGATGGTGATGGTGATGCGCTTGAGCGTACGCTCAATCACGATGCGACTGATGCCTCCCTTTTGAATGCGGGCGTGGATGTACTTGCGGATTTTCTCGTCCTCTACCAGCTTGTCGGCGAAGTCCTTGCCGCCGTACCAGTTAGAGTCCCAGCCCTTGATAACGCCGAGGCGGAAGCCGATTGGATTTACTTTCTGTCCCATGAAGCTTAAGCAGCGGCGTCGGCCGGGTTTTCGGTGGTGGTAGTGGCGGCAGTGGTGCCGTTGGCGGCAGCCTGTGCCCGAGCAGCACGGCTGCCCGGCTTCTCGATTTTCGTGTCGATTTTCAGCGTGACGTGGTTGCTCCGCTTGCGGATGCGGTGCCCACGGCCTTGCGGTGCGGGGCGCAAGCGCTTGAGTTGCCGGCCTTCATCCACGAAAATCTCGCTGATGTAGAGGTTGGCATCCTCAATGCGGTCGTCCTCGTTGTGCTGCTGCCAGTTGGCCAAGGCCGAAAGGAGCAGTTTTTCGATTTTCTCGGCACCGCTGTTGGCTTCAAAGCGGAGCAAGCCCAAGGCTTGCGTCACTTTCTTACCACGGACCAAATCGGCCACCAGGCGCATTTTGCGCGGCGAGGTGGGCACGTTGCGAAGTTTAGCTACGGCTTCCATATTAGCGCTTGCCTTTATCTTTTTTGGCGATGTGACCGCGGAAGTTACGTGTCGGCGAGAACTCGCCGAGCTTGTGCCCAACCATGTTCTCGGTCACGTACACCGGAATGAACTTGTTACCGTTGTGAACGGCGAAGGTGTGACCCACGAAATCGGGCGAAATCATCGAGCGGCGCGACCAGGTCTTCACCACCGTTTTCTTGCCAGCGGTTTCGAGCGCTGCTACCTTTTTTTCGAGCCGAAAGTCGATGTACGGCCCTTTTTTGAGTGAACGTGCCATCGGTTATTTCTTGCCTTTGCGGCTCACGATTAGGGTTTCAGAATGCTTATTCTTATTGCGGGTCTTCTGACCTTTGGCCAGAATGCCGTTGCGGCTACGCGGGTGTCCACCCGACGACTTGCCTTCGCCCCCACCCATCGGGTGGTCCACCGGGTTCATCACCACGCCCCGTACCCGCGGCCGGCGGCCAGCCCACCGGTTCCGGCCAGCCTTGCCCATCCGCACGTTCATGTGGTCGCCGTTCGATACCGTGCCAACCGTAGCCATGCACGTCACGAGCACCATCCGCATCTCGCCCGAAGGCAATTTCAGCGTAGCGTAACGGTCAGCCCGCGCCACCAACTGAGCGTAGGTGCCAGCCGAACGAGCCATCGCCGCGCCCTGACCGGGGTGCAGCTCGATGTTGTGAACGATGGTACCGAGCGGAATTTCACGCAGCGGCAACGAGTTGCCCACTTCGGGGGCCGCGCCGGTGCCCGACATGATTTGCGTACCTACCGACAGCCCGGCGGGCGCGATGATGTAGCGCTTCTCGCCGTCGGCGTAGTTTACGAGGGCGATGCGAGCCGTGCGGTTCGGGTCGTACTCGATGGTTTTCACCGTGCCCGGCACACCTTCTTTGTCGCGCTTGAAATCGACGATGCGGTACTGGGTTTTGTGTCCGCCGCCGATGTAGCGGTTCGACATCTTACCGGTGGCGTTACGGCCACCCGACTTGGGGAGGGAAGTCATCAAAGACTTCTCCGGCGTCGAGGTCGTTAGCTCGTCAAACGCCGGCGCAACGCGGTGGCGTTGCCCTGGGGTAGTTGGTCTGAGTTTTTTAAGTGCCATTACTAGCT
>JANYFQ010000175.1 GCA_025362615.1 Hymenobacter sp.
AGCAGCCTGCTGCGCGAAACCCCCCACAGCCCCGCCCAAACCCTGGCCCGGCTCGAGAGCCTGGCCGCCGCCTCGCGCCAGGCCGCCCAGCAAATGAGCGACGTGGTCTGGGGCCTGGGCACCGACCGCCTCACGCTGCACCAGCTGCTGGCCCGGATGCGCGACCACGCCCAGGAGGTGCTGCCCCCGGCGGGCCTCGACGTGGCGTTCCGCGTGCCGCCCACCCTGCCCGACCCCGCCCTGCCCCCGCTGCTGCGCCACCACCTGTACCTCATCTACAAGGAGGCCCTGCACAACGTCGTCAAGCACGCCGGGGCCAGCCGCGTGACGGTGGACCTGGCCCCCACCCCCGCCGGCCTGGCCCTGACCGTGGCCGACGACGGCCGGGGCCACGACGGCCGCCCCCGCCCCGGCGGCCACGGCCTGCCCGGTATGCAGGCCCGCGCCCAGGCGTTGGGCGGCACGGTAAGCTACCCGGCCCAGGCGGTGGGCTTCGCCTTGTGTTTGGAGCTGCCGCTGTGAGGCGGGGGGTGAGTGGAATGCGGGCCGCGCCCGCCCCGGCCGGGGCGGGCGTTTGCGTTGTATTGTTGTGCGGGAATACGACTACTCCGCCCTTATTTATGCTGAAACGCTTACGCTTGACGGCCGTGCTGGCCCTGCTGCTGGGGGGCGGGCTGCGCCCGGCTGCGGGCCAGGCCCCCGGCACCCCGCCGCTGCCCCCACTGCCCGCCGAGCTGCAGGCCGCCCTGCGCCAAAACAGTTCGCCCACCAACTACGCCACGGCCATGCAGCTGGCGGGCGTGGCCTACTACGCCAAGGGCGACACGGCCGGGGCCCTGGCGTATGCCCGGTTGGCGCTCCACCAGGCCCAGCGCCTCCACAACGCCGTGCTGCAAGCCCAGGCCTACGACGTGTTCAGCAACTGCTACTACCTTACGGGGCAGCTGCCCCAGGCCCTGCGCTATGCCCAGCTCGAGCTGGCCCAGTGGGGCACCCGCCCCGAGGCGGCCGTGGCCCACAACCTGACGGGCTACATCTACATGAAGATGGGCCGCCCGGCCGATGCCCTGGTCGCCCTCGACCGGGCCTACCGGGCGTTTGGCGAGGCCGGCAACGCCCGCAGCCAACTGCTGGTCGACAACGCCCGCGGGGGCTTGTACACGCTTGATGAGCAGCTCGATTCGGCCAGCTTCTACTTGGTGCGGGCGGCGCGGGGGTTCCATCGGTTGCAGCCGCTCGACCCCAAAAACGCCGCCCAGGAGTCGGCGGCCCTGGGCAAACTAGCCACGCTGGCCGCGCGTCAGCACCGCACGGCCGATGCCGTGTCCTACGCCCGGCAAGCCCTGGCCGTGGACGTGGCCAGCCACAACCCGCTGCAACAAGCGGTTTCGCTGACGTTGATGGCCGGCGCGCTGCTCGACGTGGACAGCCTCCCCCAGGGCCTGCGCTACGCCCGCCAGGCCCTGGCCCTGGCCCGCCAAACCCACCGCCTCGACAGCGAGAAGGCCGCCCTGCTGCACCTGGGCACCTACTACAGCAAAACCCACCGGCCCGACTCGGCCGAAGCCAACATCCTACGGGCCGTGGCCCTCACCCGCAAGGGCGGCACCCGCGCCAGCCAGGGCCAGGTGCTGATGGATTTGGCCAACTTCTACCACGCCAACCACCGCCCCGCCGATGCCCTGCGCCAGGCCCAGGCCGTGGATGCCCTCGACTCGGTGGCCCGCGACCCCACCACCACCCTGGCCAGCCTCAAGCTGCTGGGCCAACTGGCCCACGACCGCCACGACGAGGCCGCCGCCCTGGGCTACTTCCAGCGCCAGCGCACCCTGGAGCTGCGCCAGGCCGCCGCCGCCAGCAGCAAGCAGATGGCCGCCCTGCGGGTGCGCTTCGGCACCGAGCGCACCGAGCAGCAGCTGGGCCTGCTGCAAGTCCGCACCCAGGCCCAGGCCCAGCAGGCCGAGCTGTTGCGCCTGCAAGCCGCCCAGCGCGAGGGCGCGTACCGCGACACCCTGAGCCGCCGCGCCCAGCGCCAGCAGCAGGAGCGCCTGCGCCAGCAGCTCGCGGTCCAGCAGCAGGCTGCCCTGGCCGAGCGCACCGGCCAGCAGGTGCTGGTCCTCACGCAGCGCACCCAGGCCCAGGCCCAGCAGGCCCGCTTGCAGCAGCAGGCCCTGCGCCTGGCCGCCCAGCAGCAGGAGCTGACCCGCCTGCGCACCCAGCGCGAGCGGGCCGCCCTCGGGGGCGGGGCCGTGGTGCTGCTGTCCGGCGCGGGCTGGTTGTTTTGGCAATACCGCCGCCGCCAGGCCGGGCGGGTTGCCGCCGCCGCCGCCGCCCTGCGCCAGCGCCTGGCCGCCGACCTGCACGACGACGTGGGCTCGCTGCTCACCCAAATCAGTATGCAAAGCAGCCTGCTGCGCGAAACCCCCCACAGCCCCGCCCAAACCCTGGCCCGGCTCGAGAGCCTGGCCGCCGCCTCGCGCCAGGCCGCCCAGCAAATGAGCGACGTGGTCTGGGGCCTGGGCACCGACCGCCTCACGCTGCAC
>JANYFQ010000201.1 GCA_025362615.1 Hymenobacter sp.
GGGCAGGCGGCCAAAAAGCCGCCCGCCCGCACCCAACGGTCGCTACTTGCTCACCACGAAGCGCACCGATTGAGTAGCGTCGGCGGTGGTTACGTTGGCCAGGTACACGCCGCTGGCCAGCGTGGCGGGCAGGGCCAGGGCGTGGGGGCCGGCACCGAGCTTGCCGTTGGCCAGCAGCACGGCCACGGGGCGGCCCAGGGCATCAATCACGGTTACGGTGGCGGTGGTGGCGGTTTTGAGGTCGAATTGCAGCAGGGCAGCGCCGGCGGTGGGGTTGGGGGCCACGGCCAGGCTTTCGAGGTTGCGGTTCACCACGTCGCGGTTGGTCAGGGTTTGGCCAGGGCGGTTGTAGCAGGTAATTTGGGGGTTGAAGTTGGTCCAGCCGCTGGCCCAGTCGCCGGCCGGCGTACCGGCCGGGCCAAAAGCACCCCGGAAGTTCACGACATCGAAGGTGCCGTTGGGGCCGCCATTGCCGGCACCGCCGAGCTTGGCGTTGGCAAAGGCCGCGCCGGTGGTCAGGAGGGAAGCGGCGGGCAGGCCAAAGGCGGGCAGGCAGGCAGCATTGGCCGAACAGTTGCCGTCGAAGTTTAGGTTGTCGGCGTTCAGGCCCAGGGCGGTGTAGGTGCGGGTGGTGTCGTTGCCGTTGCTGCTGGCGAAGGCGTTGATGCCGAAGCCGGGCGTGGCACCGCTGTTGGTCGTGACGCGGGCGGCACGGCGGCCGAAGGCGGCCATTGGGGCCAGCACGTTGTTCTCGAACGAAATCAAGCCGTTCTGGGCGTTGTTGGTGGTCAGGTTGGTCGAGTTGCTGTTGAGCGTCAGGCCGTAGGGCCGTCCGGCCAGCACGGTGTTGAAAATACTCTGGGCCGAGTTGCGCCGAATGAGGGCGCTGCTGGCCGTGTTGAAGGGCGCGGCCGGGGTGGGCGTGGTGGGCAGCAGCACGGTCATGTTCGAGAACACGGCCGAGGTAAGCGGCGTGGCGGCGGTGCCGGTGCCGTCGTTGTCGCTCTCGAAGCCGTTCGACTCGCCGCTGGGGCCGGTGTCGGCGCGGCCGGGGTTGCGCAACGCAAGGCCGAACTGCACCCGGCCGCTGAAACCAAAGTCGGTGTCGAAGTCGTCGTCTGTCGAGCCCAACGCAATGAGATACTTGGCATTGACGGTGCCGCCGAACCACTCGAAAGCATCGTCGCCGCCGCCCGACACCTGGATGTGGTCAATCGTGGTGCCCGCGCCCACGCCGCACAGCGTCAGGCCGTTAATTTCGCTGTTCGTGATGAACGCCACGCCAGCGTACTCAATCCGAATGTATTGCAGCGTACCGGAGTTGTCGTTGGGCTGGTTGGCGTTCGGGCCGCCGTAGGTGGCGGCCACGCCGCCCTCCACGTTGGTCACGGCCGTGCGGTTGGTGGGCGCGTTGCCCACCAGAATCACGCCGCCCCAGTCGCCGGGTTGCCGCTGGCCCACCGGTTGGTTCGAGGTAAACACGATGGGTTGCGCGGCCGTGCCGATGGCGTTGAGCCGGGCACCGGGCTTGACGATGAGCGAGCCTTTGTTGGCCAGGTCGCCTTTGATGATGGTGCCGGCCTCAATGGTGAGCGTCGCGCCGCCGTCCACGTACACGAAGCCGTTGAGCAGGTAGATGTTGTTGCGGGTCCAGGTGGTGTTGGCGGTGATGGTGCCGGCCGGCACCACGACCGGGGCCGGGGCCGTTGGGCAAGCCGTTTGGGCGTGGGCCGTTTGCGGGGCGGCACCCAAAGCAGCAACGGCAGCGAAGGCGGCGAGTACGAAGTTTTTCATGGGAGAATGGGGGCTGGGAATACGGCTGCAAAGGTCCGGGCGCACTGTGTGCGGGGTGTCACGCAATGGTTATGCTTGCGCGATGCGGGCGTGAAGGTTGTGTTAAGCGGCTGTCCGAATCAGGCGGTGCGGGCGTTAGGTGCGGGCGGGCGGCTTTTCGCCGCCCGCCCGCTAATCGTCTGGCTGCCGTTGGGTTGATGTTGGGCTGGCGTTGAGTCGATGTTCAACGGCAAGCGGGCGGGCGGCGAAAAGCCGCCCGCACCGCCTCCCAAATCAAAACCGATACGTCAGCCCCAGCGTCGAGTACACGCCGCGCTTGTAGCGGGCAAAGGCCTTGCCTTCCTCGTTGGCATCGATGCGGCCGTTGCGGTCGAAATCGTAGTACATCCGCACTTCCTGGTTGAGCAGGTTTTGCACCCCGGCCCGGATTTCGAGGTGTTCGCCCACGCCCTTGGTCACGGCCAGGTCCACGACGTGGCGCGGCATATCGATGATGGTGGGGTTGTCGTTGATGTCGCCGGCGAAGGAAATGCGCGGCCCCATCACGTTGTACTGCCCCGACACCTGCCAGCGGTGGGCGGGGTCCTGGTAAAACACGCCCGCGTTCACCACGTACGGCGACTGCCCCTGGAGCGGGCGGCTGGGCAGGGCGAAGCCGGCGTTGCGCGGGTCGTCGGGGTCGAGGGCCACGCGGCTGCGGATGAGGGCGGCGTTGAGCAGGAAGTTGAAGCGCTGCAAGAAGCGGCTTTCGCTCAGGCCCAGCAACGATTTTCGCACTTCCACTTCGGTGCCCAGGTCGTAGGCTTTGGGGGCGTTCTGGTAGGTCAGGTTCAGGTCGCCGCTCACCGAAACCGTCACTTGCTCGATGGCATCGCGGAAATTCTTGTAGAACACGCCCACCGACAGCATTTCCGAGCGCGACGGGTAAAATTCGTAGCGCAGGTCGGCGTTGTAAATTCTGGCCGTCCGCAGCGCGGCATCGCCCGTGATGTAAAAATTGTTGCTCACGTCGAAGTACGTGTACTTGGCCACTTCCCGAAACTCCGGCCGGTTCACCGACACGCTGCCGCCGGCCCGCAGCAGGCTCCGCTCGTTGAAGTTGTAGGTGGCGTTGAACGAAGGCAGCACGAACGTGCGGGTTTCTTCGTAGGGCTGCTCCGTCGGGCTGCCCGAGGTCAGGGTCTTGCTATTGTACTCGATGCGCGCCCCGCCTGAGAGGTTGAGTTGGTCTGAGAGCGGCAGCACGGTGCTCAGGTAGCCCGCCACGAGGCGGTTTTTGCCCACGTACCGGTCTTGCGCGTTGGTGCCCTCCACGAGCGTGAAACCGGCGTAGGGCAGCGTGGTGCCCGGCACAAAGCCGGGGTTGGCCAGCGGCTCCAGGTTTTCGGGGTTGAAGATGGTGGCCAGCCCCTGGCTGTCGATGGCCGGGTCAAGTGTGCGGCCCGTTGGGGCGGCGTAGTTGAAAAAACGGCTGTCGTAGCTGCGCTGCTTTTCTTCGGCGTAAAAACCCGCCCGCAGCTTTATTTGGTTGGCACTGAGCGTATCGCGGCGGTTCAGCAGGCGGTGTTCCAATTCCCCGCTGGTCATGTAGGTGTCTTCGACGAGCTTGGAGTAAAAACGCGCCCGCGACGTGACGTACCCAACCGCGCTGACGACGCGAAACGGCTGCGGGTTGCCGGGGTCCACGACGCGCTCTTGTTGGTTGAGGCGGTAGTCGGGCTCGTTACGGTTCACGTAATTGTAGCCGGCGGCCCACGTCAGCGACGTGCGCCCGGCGGAGCCCACGGTATGTGCGCCGCCGAGCTGGCCCGAATAAATGCTGCGGCTTTGGTAGTGCAGGGCGTAGTCGTTGCGTTCGCGGGTTTCGCCGCTGTTGGTGTCCAGCCCCCGGCGGTTTATCACCTCGTCGGTGCCGTACTGGTTAAAAAAATTGCGGAACTCCAGGCGGTTGCGCTCGTTGAAGCGCACCTGGTAGTTGTGAATCAGGCCCAGCCGCACCGAGGCCAGGCTGCGGGTGTCGGTAAATTCATAGGTCAACACCGGGGCAGCCCGCTGGTCTTCGGGCTTGACATCTTCGGTCTTGTAATCGTAGTTAAAGCGTTGCCGCAGTGCGTTGTACTGCTCCTGGGTGTTGGAGTACGAGATGGACGTGACGTTGCTCAGGTAGACGCTCCCGATTTCGTACTTCCGGTTCAGGCCCAGCGAAACGCGCAAATCGGGCCGTGAGGTGATGCTTTGGGGCAGAAACTCGTTGCGTAAATCGCCGCGCTGCCGCAGCCCCGCCAGTTGCTCCTGGCCCAGCGCCTGGTTGCGGTCCAGGCCGGCCAGCGTGCCCGGCAGCGCCCGTTGCTTGTCGTCGAAGCCCAAAAAATCGGTCGAGCTGTGGTTCGTGCTCAGGTAATCGCCCTTGAAGGTGTTGGTGCTCCGCGCCCAGCCCGACACGCTCAGGCTGGTCGAATTTTCCTGCACCGCGTTCTTGGTGAACACCTTCACCACGCCGCCCCCGAACTCGCCCGGTAGTTCGGGCGCGCCGGACTTGAAAATCAGCACCCTATCAATCACCGACGAAGGCAGGATGTCGAACGAAAACGAGCGCGTGTCCACCTCCGCACTCGGCGTAAGCGCATCGTTGAGCAGCACGGTGTTGTAGCGCTCGGCCAGCCCCCGAATGACGATGAAGTTGTTATTCTGCACCGTCACGCCCGGAATGCGCTTCACCACTTCGGCCGCGTCGCGGTCGAGGCTTTTCACAATTTGCTCGCTGCTGATGCCGCTCACCACGACCTCACTTTTCTTCATGTCCTGCAACACCACGGCTTCGCCGCCGGTCTGCTTCACGGCCGTCACCGTCACTTCAGTCAGGCTCGTGGCGCTTTCGGCCATTGCCCCGTTGAGAGTGGTGGTTTGGTTGGTTTGAATAACGACACCCGGCATGATGAGCGGCTGGTAGCCCACGTAGGTCATCGTGATGCTGTAGGTGCCGGGGGCCAGTTTGAGTTCGTAGCGGCCGTCCACGTTCACGGGGGCGGCCAGGGTGGTGCCCGTCACGAGCACCGTGGCCCCGATAACGCCTTCGTTGGTCTTTTTGTCCGTCACCTTGCCCGCCAGCGTGCCCTGCTGCGCGTGGGCTAAACCCGTAGTCATCAGCCACAAAAACCCCAATAAGGCAACCCGCATAATGTTTGTTGTTGGTTTGACACAGCAAAATTACCGGCACCCGGTTGCGGCAACATAACCAGCAGGTTACGCTATTATTACCACGGCGTAACGCGGGTTTTCAACCCGCACGTGGGCGGTCGCCAACAGCGCCTCAACGACGCCACCCAACCGCAGCGCTGTTGCGGTTTCGCCCGTACTTTGCTCTCCGTATCTGTATCATTGCCGAATCAAGCTTCAACATTCAACAGCCAAAATCCAACCTTTAAAAAAATGCTCATTTCCATGACCGGCTTCGGCCAAGCCCACCGCGAAACCGACACCTACACAGCCACCGCCGAAGTCAAGTCGCTCAACTCGAAAACCCTCGACCTAAGCCTGCGCCTGCCGCGCTTCCTGCTGCCGCACGAACTCGAAATCCGCAACCTGCTGGGCAAGGCCCTGCTGCGGGGCAAAGTCAATTTCAGCCTCGACTACCTGCGCCCCGCCGCCGCCCGCACCACCGCCCCGCCCCTCAACCGCGAGGCCCTGCTCGCCGCCTACCACGAGCTGCAAGCCGTGGCCGCCAGCCTGGGCCTGCCCACCACCGAGGCCACCCTGCTGGCCGCCCTGCGCCTGCCCGGCGTGCTGCCCACCGCCGCCGAAACCCGCGAAGCCGCCCCCACCGACCCCGACACCCCCGGCATTGCCTGGCCCGAGCTGCAACCCTTGGTGCTGGAGGCCCTGGCCGCCATGCAGCAGTTTCGGCAGGACGAGGGCCGCACCCTCACGGCCGAAATCCTGGGCTACGTGGCCACCATCCGCCAGCAGCTCGTCCTCGTCGAGCAGCACGACCCCGCCCGCATTGCCCACGCCCGCCAGCGCCTCGCCGCCCACCTCGCCGAACTCAGCAGCCACGAGCATTTTAGCGAAACCCGCTTCGAGCAGGAAGTGCTCTACTACATCGAAAAGCTCGACATTGCCGAGGAAAAAGTGCGCCTTTCTGCCCACCTGGCCTATTTTGAAGAAGCCGCCCTGCAACCCGACGAGGCCGTGGGCAAAAAACTGGCCTTCCTGGCCCAGGAAATAGGCCGCGAAATCAACACCATCGGCTCCAAGGCCAACGATGCCACGGTGCAGCACCTGGTGGTGGGCATGAAAGAAGAGCTGGAAAAGATAAAGGAGCAGCTCAACAACATTCTTTAACAACGAAGCTGTTCAACACCGACAGGTCGGAGGAAAAACCGGGTTCTCTTGGCCACCAACGCGGCTCCAAAAACCTTGATTAAGGCCAAATGCTCGGTCAGCGCCGCATAAAAAACGCCAGACCCACCGCTCCCGCCGACGAACAACAAAGAGCAGCACCCAACAACGCCCTATGCGAGGGAAAACAGCTCCTTTTTTACGAGCCAAAGAATTGCATTAAATTTGTAAAAAGAGAATTTTGCGCGGCAGAAACGGGCAGATATCAAAAAATTTGCAAAAAACTCACGTCTTTGGCTGATAGTATTTCATTTTTCATAACTTTCGCGTTACGAGCCCGTTAATACCGTATAGGAACCTGCTCACTTGCGGTTATCCGAAAAAGACGCGCTAACTTTGTGGCAGGAAGTTTGCAAAACCAATTTTTGCACCTAACTTGGTTTCGGCAATTGCCTGCACTGCGCGTCGAAGTAGAGGTGTTTTTGTTTAACCTGCTAACACTATTACTGCCATGAAAGTAACCTTACTCTTGTGCCTGCTGGGGCTGATGCTCACTGCGGCCCGCCCCACCACCGAAATCGAATTGGTCAAGAAGCGCGTTCTCAGCGAACGCGTTGAAATCCTCATCCCCAAAGGCTTCGAGGTGATGACCGAGCAGCAGATGGATTTTGCCTACGGCAAAGCCGCCAGCCGCCCGAGCGTCATCTTCACCAACAACAACCTGGTGAGCCTGGCCTTCAACTACTCCGACAACGACTCGGACCAGGACATGGTGGACATTTACGCGCAGTCGTTTGCCAAGTCGTACCACAAGCTCTACAACGAAGCCACCTGGTTCGGCGAGGGTGTCAAGAACATCAACAACCGCAAAGTGGGCTACCTCGAATTCATGAAGCCCGAAATGGGCCACGAGGTGTACACGCTGGTGTTTTTCACCGACGTGCAAGGCAAACTAATGATTTGCACCTTCAACTGCGCCGACCGGCAGAAGCCCGACTGGGAGCCCATCGCCAAGCAAATCATGCTGTCGGTGAAATCGAACGGCTGAGTAAGTGGTGAGCTTTTAGCTGATAGCTGTCAGCTTTGAAAAAATCGGTGGTTGGGCTTGGTCCGGCTACCGATTTTTTGCGTCAAAGCCATCCAGGAAATCGCGCACCAGCCCGAAGGCTCCGGCAAAGCCGGCCAGCGACAGGGCTTCGGGGCGGTCGTGTACGTCGTGGTAGGCCGCGCTGCCGCCCCGCGTGTAGAGGAAAAACGCGGGTACGCCGGCTTCCGAAAGCGGAAAATGGTCGGAGTTGGCGGCCTTACCACGGGCGCCGAGAGCGGGCAGGTAACGGTGGGTCCGGTTGAGCTGCACGAGCCGCTCGAACGCCGCCGGGAACACCTTGCCGTTCACCACGGTTGCGCCTTCTTCGCCGGTGCCGAGCAGGTCTAAATTCACCAGAAATTTGATGCGCGGCAGCGGCACGAGCGGGTGCGCCACGAAGTAGCGTGAGCCAACGAGGCCCGCTTCTTCGGCCCCAAACAGCAAGAAAACAATGGAATACGAGGGCCGGTTTTCGGGCCGGGCGTAGTGGGCGGCCAGTTCCAGGAGCAAGGCCACGCCGCTGGCGTTGTCGTTGGCGCCGGGGAAGTACGTGCGCCGGCCCATCATGCCGAGGTGGTCGTAGTGGGCGGAGATGACGAGGAAGGAGTCGGGTTGCACGGTGCCGCGAATGACGGCGGCCAGGTTTTGGGTGGGGTAATTACGCCAAAATTCAGCGTCAATTTCGAGCCGGATGCGTTGGGCCAGCGGCTGGCCGGTAGCGCCCACGGGCCAGCAACCCTCCAGCAGGTGCAGCACCGGGTGCGCCGCTTGGTGGTCGGCCAGCGAGGCCGTTAGTTTGGGATGCAGGACCAAAAGAGGCACTTCGGCAAAAAAGCGCTGCAACTCGGGCGGCAGCGTGGGCAGGCGGGCCGCGTCGCGGGCACGTAACACGATGGCAACCGGAGCAGCCCGCGACGTGATGTGCGGATTGCTGCGGGAGCGGTTGAGCACAGCCAGCATTGCGTACCCTTCGCGGGTTGTGCTGTCGCTGAAAATCAGCGTATCAAGCGGTTGGGCCGCGTATTCAGTGGGCAGGTAGCAGCTTCCCGATTCGGGGGCGGCGATGAAATCGAGGCCGGGCCGCAGCGGCGTTTCGGGCAGCTTTTCAATCAGCGCCAAGCCCAGGCCCGCCGGAAACGTGTTCACATCCAAGGCAAAGGATTGGATGTAGCCGAGGGCCAACGGCTGCAAGCGCAATTCGCGCAGCCGCTGGCGCAGGTGGGCGGCGGCCAGGCGTTCGCCCTGCTGCACGTAGCCGCGCCCGTGCATGGCGGGGGCGGCCAGGGTGGCGATGGTTTTTCTGGCCCGGCCCATATCTTGCGCGGCAGCAGGCAAGTCGTTGGCTGCCAAAGCCAGCAGCCCCAACAGCCAACCGCGCCGCCGCATAACCGGCGCGGCCAACCGGCACACGCTCAACGCCGCAACCGTCCCCAAACAGTCGCTAATGAGGTCGCTCCACTCGCCGTGGCGGTTGAAGGGCAGCACCATTTGCAGGGCTTCGATGATGGCCCCGAAAGCGGCGCAGCCCAGCAGCACGGCGGCCCCGGCGTGGCGGCGCAGCAGCGGCCAGCGCGACTGCCGGCGCAGCCAGAACCACGTCAGGGCGGCCTGCACGGCGAAGAATGCGGCGTGGGCAAAGGTGTCGAAACTCAACAGCTCCCACTTGGGCTGGGGCGGCAGCTTATCGGCCGGGGCCAGGGTGAGGTAAAGCAACAACGCCGCCCAGAGCAGGGGAGCGTATGTTTCTGGTTTCTTGCTGCTTGTTTCTTGTTGGTATTTCATCCTAACGACAATCAACCCCTCATCAACAAGAAACCAGCAACAAGAAACTCAGTTAAGCCCCCACCAGCTCGCCGTAGGTGGCGGCGCTCATCAGGGCTTCGATTTGGGCGGGGTCGCCGATGGACATTTTCACCATCCAGCCGTCGCCGTAGGGGTCCGAATTTACGGTTTCGGGAGCATCGGCCAGCTTGGAATTGATTTCGAGAATGGTGCCGCTGATGGGGCTGTAAAGGTCCGACACGGTTTTGACAGCCTCAACGGTGCCGAACACATCGTGCTGGCTCACCTCTTTATCGAGCGTGTCAATGTCCACGTACACGATGTCGCCGAGTTCGCGCTGGGCGTGGTCGGTGATGCCGACGTAGGCCGTGTCGCCTTCGACGCGAATCCACTCGTGGTCCTTGGTGTAGTGCAGGTTATCGGGCAGGTTCATGGGCAGTGCGGGAGTTGGGGATGAGGAGGTGTTTTCGGTGGTTCAAAAGTAAGCAGGAGTTGGGCGTTGAACGGTGTACCACCAAGCTGCGCTTGGTCTCGCGTTGAACGATGACGTTCCGAGGCAGCCTACGCGAGACCAAGCACAGCTTGGTGGTACACTGTTCACCGCGAGACTATTACAACTCCTTGCGTAGCCGGGCCACGGGCAGATTGAGCTGTTCGCGGTACTTGGCCACGGTGCGGCGGGCAATGTTGTAGCCGCGGGCGTTGAGCATTTTTTCGAGCTTGTCGTCGCTCAGCGGGCGGGCTTTGCTCTCGCCGCCAATCAGGTCGCGGAGGATGGATTTGACCTCGCGGCTGCTGGCGTCCTCGCCCGAGTCGGTGGCAATGCCTTCCGAGAAGAAGTACTTGAGCGGGTAAATGCCGAACTCGGTTTGGATGGATTTGGAGTTCGCCACCCGGCTCACCGTGCTGATGTCCATGCTGATGCGCTGGGCAATGTCCTTCAAAATCATGGGGCGCAACTTGCTCTCGTCGCCTTCCACAAAAAACTCGCGTTGCAGGTCCACAATGGCGTTCATGGTGCGGAGCAGCGTGTTTTGCCGCTGCCGGATGGCGTCGATGAACCACTTGGCCGAGTCGAGCTTCTGCTTCACAAACGTGACGGCTTCTTTCAGTTTGACATCTTTTTTGGCGGCCTTGTCATAGGTCCGAAACATCTCGGTGTAGGCCGCGCTCACGCGCAGCTCGGGGGCGTTGCGGGCGTTGAGGGTGAGGTTGAGGCTGCCGTTGTCGTTGGTGAGGATGAAGTCGGGCAGCAGGTACTGCGTTTTGCCCATGCCGCTCGGGCCGCTGCCGCCGGGCTTGGGGTTGAGCTTGAGAATGAGGCCGATGGCCTCCTTTAACTCGTCTTCTTCCAGGTCCAGCTTTTGTTGGATACGAACGTAGTGCTTCTTGCTGAACTCCTCGAACGCCTCTTCCAGGATGCGCTCGGCGTTGGTGGTGGCGGCATCCTGCGGGCGGCGTTCGAGTTGCAGCAGCAGGCATTCGGGCAGGGTGCGGGCGGCAATGCCGGGCGGGTCGAACTGCTGCACCACACGCAGCACGGCTTCAATCTCGGTCGTCGTTACTTCCAGGTTTTGGCTGAATGCCAGGTCGTTGGCTATGGCCGAGAGGTCGCGTCGGATGTAGCCGTCGCCGTCAATCGAGCCGATGAGCTGGAGGCCGATGGCTTCCTGCTGCTCGCTGAGGCTGGCAAAATGCAGTTGGTCGAGGAGGCTGTCCATGAGGCCGGCGCTGGTGTCGGCCAGGGGTAGGTCGCGCTCCTCCTCGTCGCCGGGGCCGTCGCCCTGCATTTTGTAGCCCGCAATTTCGTCGTCGTTGAGGTAGTCGCTCAGGTCGAGGTCGGTGTTGTCGGGCGCGTCGGGGGTGTCGTCTTTGACGGGTTCGGGGGGCGACTCGGGCAGGTCGGGCTGGTCGTCGCGGTCGGCGTTGGGGTCGTCAAAATCCTCGTCGAGGGTAGCGTTGTCGGAGTCGTATTCGGCGTCGGGGTCATCGTCGTCGGCCTCGTCGTTGTCGTCATCGTCGCGCTCTTCCTGTTCTTCGGGCTCGTCGGTGTCGCCTTCTTCGAGGGCGGGGTTGGTTTCCATTTCTTCCTTGATGCGCGTTTCCAGCTCGGCCGTGGGTATTTGCAACAGTTTGATAAACTGTATTTGCTGAGGCGAGAGCTTTTGCGAAAGAAGCTGGCGAAGGTCGAGGCGTTGCATAAGTGGAAAGTGGGTAGCGCGGGTTTTCAACCCGCGCGTGATGCCCCCAAACTGGCGGAAGCCGGGGCGTGGCACGGGCGGCAAGGCGGATTGAAGCGGGCGGCCATCAAACCGCCTACCGCCCCAAATATACCCCCGCCGCGCCCCGGCGCTACCTTTACGGTCCCATCCGCTCCCTTTTTTGACCCTACCTTACTGACTTGCGGGTTGAAAACCCGCTTTACTTGGCCTCATCCGCCCCTCGTTTTCGCCATGTCCATCGCCCGCTCCACCGTTCAGCAACTGCTTGCCACCCCCGCCGACCACCTCGACCGCGAGGTGCTGGCCAAAGGCTGGGTCCGCGCCCGGCGCGGCAACAAATACGTGCAGTTCATCGCCCTCAACGACGGCTCGTGCCTGGCCAACCTGCAAGTGGTAGCTGCCGCCGAACATTTTAGTGATGAAGCCCTTACCGGCGTGGCCAACGGCGCGGCCGTGGCCGTGCGGGGCCGCCTCGTGGCCAGCCAGGGCAAGGGGCAGGCGGTCGAAATTCAGGCCACCGAAATCACCCTCTACGGCGGGGCCGACCAGGAAACCTACCCGCTGCAAACCAAGCAGCACTCGCTCGAATTTCTGCGCGAGCAGGCGCATTTGCGGCCCCGCACCAACACCTTCGGGGCCGTGCTGCGGGTGCGCCACGCGCTGGCCTACGGCATTCACAAGTACTTCAACGACAACGGCTTTTACTACGTCCACACGCCCATCGTGACGGGTTCCGATGCCGAAGGCGCGGGGCAAATGTTCCGCGTCACGACGCTGGCCCCCGAGCACCCGCCCCGCACCGCCGACGGCTCCGTAGATTACTCGGAAGACTTTTTCGGCAAGGCCACCAATCTCACCGTGTCGGGGCAGTTGGAGGCCGAAATTGCGGCGATGGCGCTGGGCAAGGTGTACACCTTCGGCCCTACTTTCCGGGCCGAAAACTCCAACACGGCCCGCCACCTGGCCGAATTCTGGATGATTGAGCCCGAAGTGGCCTTCAACGAGCTGCCCGAAAACATGAATTTGGCCGAGGACTTTCTCCGCTCGCTCGTTCGCTACGCCCTCGAGCACTGCGCCGCCGACCTCGCCTTCCTGGCCGAGCACTACGACAAGGACTTGCTGGAACGCCTGCGATTTGTGGCCGACACCGACTTCGAGCGCCTCACCTACACGGCCGCCATCGAAATCCTCAAATCCGCCAAAAAGAAGTTTGAGTTTCCCGTCGATTGGGGCACCGATTTGCAGTCGGAGCACGAGCGGTATTTGGTGGAGCAGCACTTCAAGAAGCCCGTCATCCTCACCAACTACCCCAAGGAAATCAAGGCCTTCTACATGAAACTCGACGAGGACGGGCGCACCGTGCGGGCCATGGACGTGCTGTTTCCGGGCATCGGCGAAATCATCGGCGGTTCGCAGCGCGAGGAAGATTTGGGCAAGCTCAAGGCCCGCATGGCCGAGATGCACGTACCCGAAGAAGAGCTGTGGTGGTACCTGGAGCTGCGGAAATACGGCACCGCGCCCCACGCCGGCTTCGGCCTGGGCTTCGAGCGCCTGGTGCTATTCGTGACGGGCATGGCCAACATCCGCGACGTGATTCCGTTTCCGCGCTACCCGAAAAACGCTGCGTTTTAGGCCCGGTAGCCAGTGGTCTGACGAATCCCGCGAAGCGGTTCGTCCGACCACTTTCGTTGAACGACCGGCCCAAAACATCCTCCCGCGAGTCGTTCAACGGGCAGTGGCCGGACGAACCGCTGCGCGGGATTCGCCCGACCACTGCCCTACCGGCCGTGCGTCCATTTTCTGCCCTATCATCCGGGCCAGCACGGAGGATTTGCCCCGCACAAATACCGCGCACCCCGGATTGTTGCAGCTACGGCACGGCCGTTCCTTTGCAATGGCCCCAGCAACCCCGCCAGGGCCGCAAAAGCGCCGGTTGGGCGCAGCGAAAATGGCTGTTTTTACTGACTACAAGCGAGTGGGTTATACCATCGCAACGCTGGTTCTGACTGCCCTCACGGCTCAGGCCCAACCGGAGGCGCAAGTCACGAGCGGCAACCTCTTCAACGCGGGCAAGCTGGCCACCGATGCTGCCCCCGTGCCGGTGCGCTGGGAGCTGGTGAACGGCGGCACCGAGCCGCTGCTGCTGGGCGAGGGCGTGAGCACGGACGACGGCCTGCGCGGCCGTTGGCCCCGCACGGCCATTGCGCCCGGTCAGCGCTTCGCCATCGAAGGCACGTTTGACCCCAAAAACCAC
>JANYFQ010000275.1 GCA_025362615.1 Hymenobacter sp.
GGGCACCCGACCTGCGCCAACTCCTGCAAAACCCCCTCATTCCCGCGTTGGTGGGGGCGAGTGCGTAAGTCCTATGTTGAAGGTTTTGGGTGTTCGGTGTTGGGTTTTAGGTGTTGGGCGCTAACTTGTTCCTTAACCGAACACCGAACACCGAACACCGAACACCGAACACCCAACACCCAACACCCAACACCCAACACCCAACACCCAACACCCAACACCCCAAGTCAGAGCGCGACAGCTCTGCGGTGGCAGCACAGCTTGGTGGTACACCGTTTCCCCCACTTCACGAAGTTTCGGACAAAATTTCTTACTTTTAGACCCTTAAACTTTGTTTTCTCCCCCCAACCCCCTCCAACCTTCATGCGTGTAACCTTACCTTTTGGCCCGTGCAGCCTTCGGCTGGCTGGCCTGGCCGGTGTGCTGAGCCTCGGCACTTCTTTCGGGGCAGCCGCCCAGGCCGTGCTCTGGCGCGACAACCCTGAGCAGCCCGCCACCACGGCGGCCTACAAAGCCCAACTTCGCACGTACCGGGCGATTGACGTGCAAATGCCCGCGCTGCGGGCGGCGCTGCTGGCTGCCCCGGCCGAAAACGGGGCCGGCGTGCGTACCTCGACGGTCGTCATCGCGCTGCCCACGCCCACGGGCGGCACCGAGCGGTTTCGTATTTCGCAGGTCACGGTGATGCACCCGTTGCTGGCGGCCAAGTACCCCAGCATCAAAACCTATCAGGGTCAGGGCATCGAAGACCCCTCGGCCATTGCCCGGCTCGACGTGAGCCCGGCCGGCTTCCACGCCATGGTGAGCGGCCTGCACGGGCGCTACTACATCGACCCCGCCGTGCGTTGGGGCGACGACGTACACCATCTCGTTTTCAGCCGCGAGGCCATGAAGCCGCAGGCGTTCGTGTGCGAGCAAGACCCGCTTAGCGTGGCCACGCCCGGCACGGCTGCGCCGGTGCTGCCGGCGCTGCGGCAGTCGAACGGCACCATCCTCAAAACCTATCGCCTCGCCCTGGCCAACTCCTACGAGTACGCCACGGCCGTGGGCGGCACGGCCACGGCCGTGGCGGCGGCCAAAGTCACGTCGCTCAACCGCGTGAATGGCGTGTACGAGCGGGAGGTAGCCGTGAGGATGGTGTTGGTACCCAACAACAACCTGCTCGATTTCGTCCGCAACGGGGCCAACCTGCCCAACCCGGTGTACAGCGATGCCAACGGCGGCGCCATGCTGAACCAGAACCAGACCAACGTGGACCGCGTGATTGGCAACGGCAACTACGACATCGGCCACGTTTTCAGCACCGGCGGCGGCGGCATTGCCCAGAAGCCTTCGGTGTGCATCAACTCGGGCAAGGCGCGGGGCGTGACGGGTTCGCCCCAGCCCGTGGGCGATGCCTTCGACATTGACTACGTAGCCCACGAGATGGGGCACCAGTTCAACTGCAACCACACGTTCAACAACAACTCGGGCGGGAGCTGCGCCGGCAACCGGGCCGCCGTTACGGCTTACGAGCCGGGCAGCGGCGTGACCATCATGGCCTACGCCGGCATTTGCTCGCCCGAAGATTTTGCCCAGAACAGCATCGACATCTTCCACTCGGCCAGCTTCGACGAGGTGCTGTTCCTCATCAACGGCAGCGCCAACGCCTGCGCTGCGCGGACGCCCACCAACAACCGCCCGCCGGTAGCCGGCAACACGGGGGCCTACACCATCCCGAAAAGCACCCCGTTCGCCCTCACTGGCACGGCCACCGATGCCGACAACGACCCGATGACGTACGAGTGGGAGCAGTTTGATAAGGACGCTACGTCCACCGCAATGGCGGCCCCCAGCGGCAACCAGCCCATCTTCCGGCCCTTTTTGCCCAGCACCTCGCCCACCCGCTACTTCCCGCAGCTGAGCGACATCGCCAACAACCGCCAGACCGTCGGCGAGCGCCTGCCCACCTACGCCCGCACCATGAACTTCCGTTTTGTGGTGCGCGACAACCGCTCGGGCGGCGGCGGCGTGGACTACGGCACGGCCCAGGTGACGGTGGCTGCCAACTCCGGCCCGTTGCTCGTCACGAACCCCAACACCAGCAACGTCATCTGGCAGGCCGGCGCCCCGGCCCAGGTGGAGTGGAACCCGGCCGGCACCGACCAGGCCCCGGTCAGCGCCGCCAACGTGGACCTGCTGCTCTCGACCGACGGCGGCCTGACGTACCCCATCGTGCTGGCCACGGCCACGCCCAACGACGGCACCCAGACCATCTCGGTGCCCCTGAGCGCCCCGGCCAGCACCACGGCCCGCGTGATGGTGCGGGCCAGCGGCAATATTTTCTTCGACATCTCGAACCAGAACTTCACCATTGAGGGCAACAGCGGCCCCACGTTCTTCCTGGCTCCGGCCGTGGCGGCGGCCAACGTCTGCCCCGGCGTGGGCACCGCAGTGGGCGTGAGCATCGGGCAGATTACCGGCTTCACCGGCACCGTGGCCCTGGGTACCGCCAACCTGCCCAACGGCTTCACGGTGAGCTACGCGCCGGCCAGCGCGGCGGCCGGGGCCAGCACCACGGCTACCATCAGCGCCGGTGCCGGCGTGGCAGCCGGCACCTACCAGATTACCCTCACCGGCACGAGTGGCGGCGTGACGCGCCGGCAAACGGTGAGCATCACGGTGGCCCCGGTGCCCACGTTGGCGGCCACGGCCCAGTCGCCGTCCACGACGCCGGCGCTGGCCATTCAGCGCCCGCGCTTTACGTGGTCGGCGGTGCCGAACGCGGCTACGTACGAGTTGCAGGTGTCCACGTCCAGCACCTTTGTGGCTGGCCCCGGCACCGTTACCTACACTATCACCGGCACCACCTTCACGCCGGCGGCCAACCTGGCCCCGCGCACCACTTACTACTGGCGCGTACGCGGCCTGAGTGCCTGCGGCAGTGCGCCGTACTCGACCACGCTCAGCTTCGTGACCGGCGACCAGACCTGCGCCCAAACGCCGGCCACCAACGTGCCGCGCAGCATTTCGGCCGGTGCCCCGGTCACGGTGACGTCGGTCATCAACATCACCAACGCGGCCCGCGTGGCCGACGTGCGGGTGCGCAACCTCTTCATTGAGCACAGCGCCGTGAACGAGATTGAAGTGACCCTCACCAACCCCGCCGGGGCCAGCGTGGTGCTCATTCCGCGCAACGCCTGCCCGGCCGGCGACGACTACCACCTCGACTTCGACGACCTGGCCACCTCTGCCTTCGCCTGCCCGGCCAGCAACAGCGGCAGCTACCGCCCGGCCTCGCCCCTGAGCGCCCTGGCCGGCAGCCCCGCCAACGGCAACTGGACGCTGACCGTCACCGACAACACCGCCGGCAACAGTGGCCGCCTCACCTCCTGGGGCCTCGACCTCTGCACTTTGGCCGAAGCCCCCGATGCCCCAACCTCCCTCGTGGCCACGTACCTGGGCTGGACGGCCGCCCGCGGCGGTGAGAACGAACTGCTCTGGACCATCCCCAGCACCGGCGCCCCGGTGCAATACTACGAAATTCAACGCTCGTACCTCACGAATAACAACTGGGCTACTATCGTCCCCAACTGGCCCGTTATCAACGGGGCTTACTACCTCGACAACGTGGCCCTGAGCGGCCGTTACTTCTACCGCGTTCGCTCGTGCAACGCCGTGGGTTGCTCGGAGTGGACGGCCGAAGCCTCGGTGCTCCAAGCCCGCGTGTCGGCCCAGCAGGCCGGCATCACGGTGGCCCCCAACCCCAGCACCGGCGTGTTCGTGCTGACCGTGGACAACGCCCAGCGCGGTGCCCTGGCCCTGCGCGTGACCGATGCCCTCGGCCGCACCGTGCGGAGCGAGCAGCTCACCAAATCGGCCGCCGCCCTCCAGTACGCCGTGGACCTGAGCAACCTCGCTCCCGGCGTGTACAACCTGCACCTGGCCCTGCCCGATGGCACCGTGGTAACGCGCCTGCTGAAGCAGTAACCGCCCCGGTTAGCATGACCTAAAAATGCCCTCCCGTGCAAACGGGAGGGCATTTTTGTTGAGTTACCGCCCACCCCGGTGTGGCGGGAGGCGGTAATAATTTTTGCCGAAGGCTGACCCGAAACGATACTGCGCTCACTGTGTTCGCGCAAAGCTCGCGGAGTTCGCAGAGCCTGAACAATCAGCCTACAATTTTGCGAACTCCGCGAACTTTGCGCGAATTCATTAAGTGAAGCGTTTCCCACAGCAAATAGCCCAGCGTCAGTTCATACTCAACGGCGACCAGCCCCAGGTTTTCGGAGTAGCTGGCGGTTTGATAGGTGGCGTACGAGAGCACGGCCAAAGCCCCCCACACCAGCGGGAACCGCCAGCGCCCGAAGCAGCTCAGGGCCACTAGCGGGGTAAGATACCAGGGATGAACTACATTGGAAGTCAAGTAGTAAACGGTCAGGATTAAAAGCAGCGCTTGGGGTAGATTGGACAGCTTTGGTTGCCGCTCGCCCAGCAGCACACCGGCCCCGGCCAGCACCGCGACACCCGCCAGCAGCGGCCCCAGCCGGTGAATTTCGTTGTAGCCCGTGAGGCGGTAGCCGGCCCAGCGCAGCAAGTAATACAGGCTGGCGTTGAACTCGAAATTTTGGAAGTACAGGCCGAGGCTGCGGCCGATGTTGGCCGCCAACCCCCGCGTGGCAAACGGCGCAAACAGCAGCAGCAGGCCGCCCAGCGTGGCAGCGGCCACCAGCAGCCAGCGCCGGGCACCCAGCCGCCGCAACAACAGCGGCAGCACCACAACGGGCAGCAGCTTGGTGGCTACGGCCAGCGCCAACGCCCCCCCGGCCAGGGCCGGGCGGCGCTGCCACAGCAGCCAGCCCGCCAGCAGCCCGGCCGCCAGGGCCAACGCCTCGAAGTGCAGGTTGCCGGTCAACTCCACCACCACCAGCGGGTGTAGGAGGTAGGCCAGCGCCCGGCGCGGCGGCTGCCCGGCAGTGGCCAGCAGGCGCAGCAACAGCCCGGCCGTCAGGGCTTCGGCGGCCAGCAGCACCAGGCGCAGCAGCAGCACAAAGCCGCGTTCCGAGTGCGGGCTGAGGCGCGTGGCTAACCAAAAAACGGCCTGGCTCGTCGGCGGATAGACGGAGTAGTAGCGCGGCGAGTTGAGGTGCGGGTAAAGTTGCGCCAACTCCCCGGCCAGCGCCGGAGCCAGCGGCACCGGGGCGGGGCGGGCCACCAGCTCTTCGGGCCGAAACTGGAAGGGGTTCAGGCCGTTGGTTGTCAGTAGTCCATCCCAGCGGAAGCGGTAAAAATCGTCCGACCACGCCGGCAGAGCCGGCAGCCACAGCAGCCGAAAGGCCAGCGCCGCCCCCAGCCCCCAGCGCAACGGCAGCCGCGCCCACAAAAGCACTGCATAGGCCGCTGTGGCCAGCCCAAACCAGCCTAGCAACGCGCCAAAATTGGTGCGCGGCACGGCGTAGGCCAGCGCCGCGTAGGCCCCGGCCGAAGCCAGCAGCGCCAGCAGAACCAGCCACCGCCGTTGTAGCAAAAACGGCTGACTGTCAATTATTTTACTCTCAATTCCGCTTAACACATTGTCAATTAAATTTCAACCAGTGAGGCTGTTTATAAAGCTGTTTTTGCCATAGGCGGTGCGGGCGGGCGGCTTTTCTCAGGTGGCCCGACCTGCTACCCGAAGCGGGCGGGCGGCAAAAAAAGCCGCCCGCACCTGTTCCGACTTTCTAAACAGTTTCGGCAACAAGAAACCAGCAACCAGCAACAAGAAACCAGAAACCAGGAAATAAGAAACCACCACCGTTACCGTGCCGCGTGGCGCACCGAGTACCCGCAAACCAAACCAAAGCCCACCGTCAGCATGGCGTGAAACGGCATCAGGCCGGTGTCGTTAAACCAGGCACCGGCCGCCAGGCCAAAGGCGAAATAGAGGGCCAGTAAGCCTTCCAAAACCACCAGCCCACCCACGCCACCCGTGCGGTAGCGGCTGCCCGGCGGCGGCCCGTTGCCCAGCTTGGGGGTGCGCACGAACGCCGAGCGCTGCCCCAGCCAGCCCAGCAGTACGGCGCGGGCGTTGTGCAGCGCCAGGCCCATCGAAACCGATAGAAACAGCAAAAAATCGGGGCCGAACCGCCAGTTCCGGCCCCGGTGCGCCCCCAGCCGCCAGGCCACGAAATAGTAGTAAATCAGCGGGCCGAAGGCCAGCAGGAACACCGAAGCCAGCCGGAACAACGGCCGAAACTCGTCGTGCCGCGCCCGCACAAACACCAGCGGCACACTCAGCAAGCCCATCAGTAAAATGACAACGTACACCGAACTGTTCAGCAAATGAAAAGTACCGTGTACCTTGGTGCCGAGCGAGTTGGACGAGCGCCAGAGGCTGCCGAGGTGGTGGCGGGCGGTTTCAGCGGCCCCCTTGGTCCAGCGGAATTGCTGCGATTTGAGCGCGTCCATCATCGTCGGCAGCTCGGCCGGGGCCACCACGGCGGGGGTGTAGCCGAAGCGCCAGCCGCGCAGCTGCGCCCGGTAGCTCAGGTCGAGGTCTTCGGTGAGGGTGTCGAAGCGCCAGCCGCCGGCGTCCTCAATGCAAGTGCGCCGCCACACGCCGCCCGTGCCGTTGAAGTTGATGAAGTAGCCGCCGGCCGTGCGGCCTACCTGCTCGATACGGAAGTGGGCATCCAGCCCAAACGCCTGCAAACGAGTTAGCAACGAAGTAGGTTCGTTGAGGTGGCCCCAGCGGGTTTGGACCACGCCCAGGCGCTCGTCGGCAAAAAAAAGCGGCACCACGCGCCGTAAAAAATCGGGTTCCGGCACAAAGTCCGCGTCGAAAATGGCTATGAGTTCGCCGTCGGTGGCCCGTAAGCCGTGGGCCAGGGCACCGGCTTTGTAGCCTTCGCGTTCGGGGCGCAGCACGTGGTCGATGCGGAGGCCGGCGGCGCGGTGCCGGGCTACGCGGGCCGCCACCAGAGCGCGGGTTTCGTCGGTCGAGTCGTCGAGGATTTGCAGGTGCAGGAGTTCGGGCGGATACGCCAGGGCTGCCACGGCATCGACCACGCGCTCAGCCACAAACCGCTCGTTGAACAACGGCACCTGCACCGTCACGCGGGGCCAGGCGGCAGTGGGCAGCAGGGCCGGCGGGGTAGGCGGCGGCGCTTGGTAGGCCCGCAGCGCCAGCCGCGTCAGGTGCAGCTGCACCAGGCTGAAGAGCAAAATAAAGAGGAGACAGCCACCGTACAGGCCCAGCAGCAGAAGTGGCAGCATTCAGTTTCTTGTTTCTTGTTTCGGGTGCGTAAAGGTCGTACTTTTTAAGTTCGGTACAGCGATAGTAAGCAGCCAGTGAAGCTGTTTGGAAAGTCGGCGACACGAAGCTGGCGCGCGTTTTTAACGCGCTTCCGCCTGGCTCCGCGTCTCCGACGCGCGG
>JANYFQ010000331.1 GCA_025362615.1 Hymenobacter sp.
CGGCAATCGTTGAACGATAATCGCCCCACGATTTCGGCCTGGGGTGCGGGTTGAAAACCCGCAGCACTTCGGCACGGGGCGCAGCCCCGCGCCAACCGCATAACAGCAGCAATTAACCAAGCGCCTACAAAGAACGCCCGTAACTTTGGGCACCGCCGTTTTCACCCATCCCATGCCCGCCTTACTTGCCCGCGTCCAGGCCCTGGCCGCCGCCCACGCCGCCGATGCCGTGGCCCTGCGCCGCCACCTGCACGCCCACCCCGAACTCTCGTTTAAAGAGCATAATACCGCCGCCTTTGTGGCCGGCGAGCTGCGAAAAATCGGCCTCGACCCCCGGCCCTGCGCCGGCACCGGCCTCGTGGCCCTTATTGAAGGGCGGCCCGGCGGCCCCGTGGTGGCCCTGCGGGCCGACATGGACGCGCTGCCCATCACGGAGGCCAACGAGGTGGCCTACAAATCGACCAACCCCGGCGTGATGCACGCCTGCGGCCACGATGCCCACACGGCCAGCCTGCTGGGCGCGGCCCGCATCCTGACGGAGCTGAAAACCGAGTTTACGGGCACCGTGAAGCTGTTTTTTCAGCCCGGCGAGGAGCAGATACCCGGCGGCGCGTCGCTCATGATTGCCGACGGGGCCTTGCAAAACCCCGCGCCCGGCAGCATCCTGGGGCAGCACGTTTTCCCGAAGCTGCCGGTGGGCCAAATCGGCCTGCGGAGCGGGCGCTACATGGCCAGCGCCGACGAACTTTACCTCACCGTGCGCGGCCAGGGCGGGCACGGGGCCATGCCCGAACTCAACCTCGACCCGGTGCTGGTGGCGGCCCACCTCATCGTGGCCGCCCAGCAGATTGTGAGCCGCCGCGCCAACCCCAAAATGCCCTCCGTGCTCTCGTTTGGGAAGGTAATGGCCAACGGGGCCACCAACGTCATCCCCAACGAGGTGTACATCGAAGGCACGTTTCGGACGCTGGACGAGGGCTGGCGCACCGAGGCCCACGGCCACCTGCGCCGCCTCTGCGAAGGGCTGGCCGACAGCATGGGCGCGGTGTGCGACCTCGAAATCCGGCGCGGCTACCCTTGCCTCGACAACGACCCCGCCGCCACCGCCCGCGTAAAAGCCGCCGCCCAGGCCTACCTCGGCCCCGAAAACGTCATCGACCTCGACCAGTGGCTGGCCGCCGAAGATTTTGCGTACTTCTCGCAGGCCGCCCCCGCCTGCTTCTACCGCCTCGGCACCCGCGCCCCCGACGGCCGCTTCGGGGCCTCGGTTCACACCCCGGTTTTCGACATTGACGAAGACGCGCTTACGGTCGGGACGGGGTTGATGGCCTGGCTGGCCCTGAACGAGTTGGGGGCGTAAAACAAAATGTTGTCAACGTCACCTTTTTCCTCATGGAGTACTTCTTTTTCGCGCTCATTTTACTTGCGCTGCCTGCCGCCGCCCAAACCCGCCGGGTTGTGTTCGATTATCAGCTTTGGGCCGAAGCGCAGGCCGAACTGGCCCTGAAAAACGGCGACTACCTATTGCTTTCGCTGCACGGCGAAAACACGCCGGCTTTCTACAGCAGCGTGAACAACCGCCGACTTTTGGGCTTCGACACCCGCGGCGCGGCCCTGGCCTACGAGCATTTTTGGAACGACCACTGGAGCGCCGGTGCCACCGCGCAGTACACCTCCGTTTTGGGCGCCGCTTACGTGCTGCCCGAAGTGCTGCTGCGGCACCGCAGCCCCGTGGGGCCACTCACGTTTGGGCAGCGCCTGGGCTTTTACCGCACCTTCCCGGTACGCGACCTCAACGCGGCGGTTGGCCAGGTCCAGAACTGGCTCACGCTGCGGGCCGACCTCGAAAAGCTGCTGCCCGTGGGCGGGGGCGTGGCCCTGCGGCCCCGCCTCAGCTACGAAGCCGTTACCCGCGTACAATTCCAGAAAAATCCGGCTTTTATCGAAGAGCGCACCATCAACTACACCAGCCTGCGGGCCGAAGTGGGCTGCCGACTGAATGATTACGTGGATGTTACGCCCTGGTTTGCTTACACGACGCAGTATTTTTTTGCCCTCGGGCAGTTCAATGGCATCGGGCAGCCCGTGGGCGGCGGGCGGCTCAACCTCGTCACGCCCGTGCTGGGGCTGGATGCGCGGCTGACGTTGTTTCAGGGCCGGGCGGCCTTCGAGCGGCGGCAGTTGCCCACGCAGCATTAGGGCGGTGGTACACTGTTCAGACTGCCAAAATTTCACGTTGTCGCTGGTCTTTTTTTCTGGCCCAGGTGTTGCTAAAAAACGAGCCACGGGCAACCCCGGCGCACGAAACAGTATCTGTTGTGCGTTGAGGCTGCCGAACCGCCCGGCGGTTCACGCTGTTTGCATCAAACCGGGCAAATTTTCGCTGAATGACGCTTTTTACCCTTTCCTAAACCCCAAACTCCAACAACCCTCATGCAAGCAAAACAAATGATGCTCGGCCTGCTTGGTTCTGCCCTTTTGGGCGGCGGCGTGGCCCTGGGCGGGTACAAAATCCTCGAACCCGCCCCCAACCCCTACCAAACCGCCGCCGCCGACCCCAACGTGCGCTATACCTCCGAGATGCGGAGCAGCCCCTACGTGGTGCCCGAAGGCTTGAACTTTGTGGCCGCCGCCGCCGCCGTTACGCCGGCTGTCGTCCACGTCATGACCGAGTACGCGGCCCCGGCCGTGGACCAGCGCCAGGCACAGATGGACCCGTTTCTGCGCCAGTTTTTTGGCGACCAGATGGAGCAGTTTCACGGGCAGCAGCCCCAGGGCCAGGGCGGTGGGCAAGGTTCTGGCTCGGGCGTGATTATCGCCGCCAACGGCTACATCGTCACCAACAACCACGTCATCGACAAGGCCAGCAAGATTGAAGTCGTGCTCGACGACAAGCGCAAGTACGAAGCCGAGCTCGTCGGCACCGACCCCAGCACCGACCTGGCCGTGCTCAAGGTGAAGGCCGACAACCTGCCCTTCATCAAATACGGCAATTCTGACGACGTGAAAGTCGGGCAGTGGGTGCTGGCCGTGGGCAACCCGTTCAACCTCAATTCGACCGTCACGGCGGGTATTATTTCGGCCAAAGGCCGTAACATCAACATCCTGCGCCGCGAGGACAACATGGGCATCGAGTCGTTTTTGCAGACCGATGCCGTCGTGAACCCCGGCAATTCGGGCGGGGCGCTCGTGAACCTGAGCGGCGACTTGATTGGCATCAACTCGGCCATTGCCTCGCACTCGGGGTCGGGCGCTTTTGAGGGGTATGCTTTCGCCATCCCGTCGTCTATCGCCAGCAAAGTAGTCGATGACTTGCTGAAATACAAGGTTGTGCAACGGGCGTTGCTCGGCGTGAACATCCGCGAAGTGGATGCCGCCCTGGCCTCCGAAAAGAAGCTCAACACCCTGAGCGGCGTGTACATCGTGGGCCTGAGCAAAACCAGCGCCGGTGCCGAAGCTGGCCTCAAGCAGGGCGACGTCATCACCCAAATCAACGGCGTGGGCGTGAACACCTCCTCGCAGTTGCAGGAGCAAGTGGCCCGCTTCCGCCCCGGCGACCAGATTAAGGTGAGCTACCTGCGCGGCGGCAACCCGGCCACCACCACGGCCACCCTCCGCAACGCCACCGGCACCACGGCCGTGGTGCGCGAAGAGCCGGCCTCGGCCGTGGTCAAGTACAAAGGCATCACGCTCAGCCCGGTTTCGGCCCGCGAACAAAATACGCTCGGCATTGCTGGCGGGGCCAAAATTTCGGGCCTCCGCAACTCCGACCTCGCCCAAACCGGCATGGCCGACGGCTTCATCATCACCCGCATCGACAAAACCATCGTCGGCAAGCCCGCTGATGTGAAGGCGCTGCTCGAAAACGCCGAAAACTCGTCGGGCGTACTCGTCGAGGGCGTTTATCCTGATGGCCGCAAGGCGTATTACCCCATCGGGCCGGAATAAGCGGCTTGGTTTTGAGTAAGTTCGAGAAACCCTGGCCGGGCGCGGCCAGGGTTTT
>JANYFQ010000550.1 GCA_025362615.1 Hymenobacter sp.
CTTTTTCGCCGCCCGCCCGCTTGTCGTTGGGTTTGCTGGGGTTGACGTTCAGCGATTAGCGGGCGGGCGGCGAAAAAGCCGCCCGCCCGCGCCGCCCGGTGCAAAGGGCAGGGGCCGTGCTACATTTGAGCCACCGCTTTGCCCCAACCCCTGCCCATGCCGCACCGCTACTTCCGCCGCGCCCTGTTGCCGTTGCTCTTGCTCGTGGCCAGCCTGGCCCACGCTCAGTTGGAGCCCGCAGCCCGCTACACCGTCCTCTCGGCCACCCAACTTCTGGCTTGGACGCCCACCGGCCCTACCGCTCTGCCCGCCAACGTGAGCGCCGTGCCCCTGGCCCCGCGCCAAAACGCGCTGGCCCCGCAGCTCAACCCCAACCAAAGCTTCAGCGCCAAAGTGAGTTGGGCCCCCGATGGCATGGACAACTTCGCCGGCTACCTCAACGAGCAAAACAAGTTCAACCTCTATAATTTCACCCACTGGCAGTACATTGACGTGCTGATATGGTTCACCGGGCAGGTCGGCATTCCGTGCCGGCCCTGGATGGAAGCCGCCCACCGCAACGGCGTCAAAATCGTTGGGTCGGTGTTCGTGGACGGACCGGGATTCATCGCCCTCTCGCAGCGCGACGCGGGCGGCGACTACCCCGCCGCCCAAAAGCTGGTGGACGTGGCCAACTACTACGGTTTCGACGGCTGGTTTTTCAACCAGGAGTCGCGCATCAGCGCCGCCCAGGCCACGGAGCTGGCCAATATGCTCCGGCAGTTGCAGCTTATCAAGCCCGCTGGGATGGAAATCCACTGGTACGATTCGATGCTGCCCAGCGGGGCCATTGCGTACCAAAACACCCTCAACACGGCCAACGCGCCGCTGCTGCAAGCGGGCACGGCGCGGGTGAGCGACGCGATGTTTACCAACTACTTCTGGAACGGAGCCAATGCCTTCAACACGGCCGTGACCACCGCCAGCGCCATCGGTCGCAGCCCGTTCGACGTGTACAGCGGGGCCGACATCTGGCCCGGCCGCAACCCCCAGCAGCTTTTCAACAACACGGCCTGGATTAGTAACTTCTACACCGCCAACGACCCCGCCCAGCCGCGCACCTCAATGGGCATCTTCGCCGCCAACCTCACCTACAACGGCGGGCTGAATACGTTCGTCAATAACCCGGCCGCCTACGCCGATTTTTACAACACTGAAGTCCGGCTTTTTGCCGGCAACGACCTCGACGTCACCACCCCCGACGCGGGTACCGCCTGGAAGGGCTTCGGCCACTACCAGCCCGTGCGCAGCGTCATCAACGCGCTGCCGTTCGAGACGAACTTCTGCGTGGGCCAGGGCCGGATTTTTGCCACCAACGGCGTGCAAACGGCCAAGGACTGGACCGACATGGCCAAGCAGCGCGTGCTGCCCTCGTGGCAGTGGGCCAAAACCGGGGCGGCGGGCGTGCGCGTGGGCTTCGATTTCGCCCGCGCCTACTCGGGCGGCACCTCCGTGAAGCTAGCCGGAACGCTGGCCGCCGGGGCTGCCACTACCGTCAAGCTCTACCAGACCAAGCTGGCCGTGGGCGCGGCCACCAGCCTCGAAATCACGTATCAGGCCGCCGCCGCTGGCCCCAGCAACGCCCAGCTCGAACTCTATTTCAGCGACAACCTGGCGGTGCCGGAGCTGCTGAGTTTGCCCGCCGTGGCTGATACGCTCTGGGCCACCCAGGTGCTGCCGCTGGCCGCCTACGCCGGGCGCGAGCTGGCCATTGTGGGGCTGCGGGCCGCGAGCGCCGCGCCCGTACCCGCCTACCGCCTCAGCCTGGGCCGGCTGAAAATCTACAACGGGCCGGCTGCCGCCGTGCGGCCCATGGCCAACTTCACGGCCGTGGCCACGGCCGTGACCGTGGGCCAGCCGGTGTCGTTCGTCAATCAAACCCCGAACGCCACCAGCTTCGTCTGGACGTTTGCCGGGGGCAGCCCGGCCAGCAGCACGGCCATTCACCCCGTTGTGACGTACGCCGCGCCCGGCACCTACGCCGTGAAATTGCGGGCCGAAAGCGCCGCCGGGCGCGACTCGCTCACCCGCACGGCCTATATCAGCGTGACCACGCCGGCCCCGCCGGGCTCCAACACGGCGCTGCTTTTTGACGGGGCCAACAAGTACGTCGATGCCGGCCCCCTCAACCTCAGCGGCCCGGCCCTGAGCCTGGAATGCTGGTTCAAGGCCAACACTTTCAAGACCGGCGGGGCACCTATTTCGAGCCTGCTGGGCCTGGAAGACGGCGGCCCCAATACGGCCCTGCTGCGCCTGGGCGACGGCGGCGTGCCGGCCAACCAGCTGCAATTCGTGCTGCAAGTGGGCGGCACGACGCGCAAACTGGTGTCGCCCACGCCGCTCGTGGCCGGCACCTGGTACCACGTCGCGGCCACCTTCGACGGGGCCAGCATGAAAATATACCTCGACGGGGCGCTCAACGCCAGCCTCAACGCCCCCGGCGCGGCCGTGGCCAACGCGGGTTTCGCCCTGGCCCGCAACTACTCCAACGCCCGCTGCCTCGACGGGGCCCTCGACGAAGCCCGCGCCTGGACCCGCGCCCTCACCCCGGCCGAAATCGCGGCCAACGCCTGCGCCGTGCCCCCCGCCGCCTCCGGCCTCGAAGCCTACTGGAAGTGCAACGAAGCCCCCGGCCTGACCGCCGCCGATGCCACCGGCCACGGCCACACCGGCACCCTGGTCGCGATGACGGCCGCCGACTGGAGCCCCGCCGTGCCCGCCGCCTGCGCCCTGCTGGGCACTGCCCCGGCCCGCTCCGTCGCCCTCGCGCTGCACCTGCTGGCCCTCGAAAACCCGGTATCCGGCCCGTTCGCGGAGTTGGAAATCCGGGGTGCCACTGGCCAGCCGCTCACGCTGCAAGTGTTCGATGTGCTGGGTCGGGTGGTAGCTGTGCAAGCGTTGCGGCCCTTCGCGGGCACGGGCCGGGCGCGGGTGGCGCTGCCAGCGGCGGCGGGCCTCTACGTGGTGCGCGTGGGCGGAGCCTCGGCGCGGGTGCTGCGGTTGTGAGTGTACCACCAAGCACAGACTGGTAGTACAACTCTTCGCCCCCACCTTTGCCCCATGACTCCCGCCGACCTGCCGCTGCTGCCGCTGCCCACCCGCGCCGAACTGCCCGCCGAGGCCCCGCGCCTGCTCATCATCTACACCGGCGGCACGGTGGGCATGGCCCTCAACCGCGCCGGGGCGCTCGTGCCCATGCAGTTCGACCGCCTGGCCCGCAAGATGCCCGAACTCCTGCGCCTGCCCATGGCCCTGACGCTGGTGTCGCTGGCTCAACCCATCGACAGCTCCGACGTTACGCCTTCGGACTGGCTTTTTCTGGCCCAACTCATCGGCCACCACTACGCCGGTTTCGACGGTTTTGTAGTACTGCACGGCACCGACACGATGGCGTATTCAGCCTCGGCGCTGAGCTATTTATTGGAGCATTTGGGCAAGCCTGTCGTGTTTACCGGGGCGCAGGTGCCGGCCGGGGCCAGCCGTTCCGATGCCCAGCGCAACCTCATCACGGCCCTTGAGGTTGCTGCCGCCCGCCACCCCCGCGCCGGCACGGTGCGGGTGCCCGAAGTGGGCATTTTTTTCAACGACGTGCTCATTCGCGGCAACCGCGCCAAGAAGGTCGAGAGCCAGCAGTTTGCGGCCTTCCGCAGCGAAAATTTCCCGCCCCTGGCCCGCGCCGGCATCGCCCTCGACTTTGCCGACGGCCGCATCCGCCTGCTGCCCGGCGCCCCCCTCAAGGTTCACACCGCCCTCGAAACCAACGTGGCTGTGCTGGCCCTCTTTCCCGGCCTAGCCGAAGCCCAGGTGCGGGCCGTGCTGGGCGTGCCTGGCCTGCGCGGCTGCGTGCTGCAAACCTACGGCTCGGGCAACGCGCCCACCGCGCCCTGGCTGCTGGCGGCCCTGGCCGAAGCCCGGCAGCGCGGCGTGTGGCTCCTCAACGTGAGCCAGTGCGAAGAAGGCCGCGTGGTGCAGGGCAAGTACGCCACCAGCGCCCGCTTCGCGGCCCTGGGCATCATCGGCGGCGACGACATCACCACCGAAGCCGCCATCACCAAGCTCATGTTCGTGCTGGGGTTGGGGCTCGACGAGGCCCGCACCCGCAGCCTGCTCATGCAGGATTTAAGGGGCGAAATCGTGCCAGGATGACGCTGCGTTTAGTGATGAATGATGAATTTGCTGACGAAACCAATTCCTCATTCCTCAACCATGCGAAGCGTCACTCCGGCCGGGCTTGCGGGCCGGCGGGTCGGGTTGTACCTTTGTGCTCCTGCCACAAACCTTGAGGGGTGTCCGAGTGGTCGAAGGAGCACGCCTGGAAAGTGTGTATGGGTCTCAAGCTCATCGTGGGTTCGAATCCCACCCCCTCAACTGAGAAACCCGCCCCGGCGCTTGCCGGGGCGGGTTTTTGCGTTTGATAGGTTTCGGTTTCGTCAGCTTGGAATACTTCAGCCAAGAACCCGCAACCCGCTTACCGCACCACCTCCACGGTGCCTTTCCAGGTTTGGCCGCTGGTGCTTTTGAGTTGGTAGAAGTACACGCCGGGGGCCAGGGCGGGGTCGTCGCCGAAGCCGGCGGTGGGGGTGGGGGCGTAGTCGGCCTGCTCGAAAACCTTGCGGCCCCAGCGGTTGAAGACGGTGAGCGCCACGGCTTCCGGGGTGAGGTAGGGGCGGAAGGTGTCGTTCATCAGGTCGCCGTTGGGGGTGATGACGTTGGGCGAGGCAAAGGGGCGGGGGGCGGCCACGGCCAGGGCGTAGGTGGTTTCGGCCAGGCAGCCGTTGGCATCGGTGGCTTGCAGGCGCACGGTGTAGGGGCCGGCTGCGGCATAGGTGGCCGTGGGGGCGGGGTCGGGGCTGGTTTGGCCGTTGCCGAAATCCCAGCGGTAGGCGGTGCCGGGGGCGGGGCTGGCCACGGCGAAGGCCACGGGCTGGCCCACGAGGGCAGGCGCGGCCGGCGGCACAATGCGCGGCACGGGCGGGGTACGCACCGTCACGAGCACCGAGTCGCGGCCGGTGCAGCCCTGGACCGTGGTCACGACGACGCGGTAGCGGGTGGTGGCGGCGGGCGTGGCCGTCACGCTGCGGGTGTCGGGGGCGCTCAGGCCCAGGGCGGGCGTCCAGGCGTAGGTGGCGCCGGGGCCGGCGTCGGCGGTGCTGAGCACGGCGCTGCCGCCGGGGCACAGGGCCAGGGCCGGGCCCACACTCACGGCGAGGCGGGTGCTGACGGCCACGACCACGGTATCGGAAACCGGGCAGGCCGGGCCGGTGAGCAACGAAGCCGTGACGACGTAAGTAGTGCTGGTGGCGGGCGCCACGGTAACGGTGGCGGTGCTGCCCACCGGGCTGCCGGCCAGCGTGGTCCAGGCATACCCCACGGCTGGCCCCGGCGCGGGGTTGCGCACCTGCAATTGCACGGCGGTGCCGGGGCACACGCTCAGGTCGGGGCCGGCCTGGGGCTTGGGCAGGCCGAGCACGACGACGGTTTGGGTCGTGTTCACGGCGGGCTGGCAGCTGAGGCTGTCGTAGGCCGTGAGGCGGGCGGTGTAGGTGCCGGGCACGGCGTAGGTGGTGCGCACGTTGTTGGCGGTGGTGCTGGTTTGGCCATTGCCAAAATCCCAGCGGGTGCCGTTGGCGCCGGGGTTGGGGCGCACAAACGTGACGGTGAGCGGGGCGCAGCCCGTGCTGCCCGGCTGCCCGGCCACGGTGGGCGCAAAGTCGGCCTCCAGGCGCAGCACGTCAATCTTGAAAGCCGCACTCACGGTTTGGGTGCCGGGCTGGCTCGATGCAAACGCGTTGGGCGTGACGGGAATGGCCGGGGCACGGGTGTTGTTGGGCAGCGCCCGCACGCACACGGCCTGGTAGATGACGCCCTTTTTGTCGAAGCGCGAGGTGCCGCCATCCACGTGCGTCGAGCCGGTGCCGAAGTACGTGCCGTACACCAGCCGCCGGCCGTTGGCCGAGAGCTGCATCAGGTACAGGTACCCGAAGGTGTTTTCGTTGAAATCGGTGCCGCTGGGCGGGGGCGTGTTGGGCGCGGTGGCCCGCAGGGCATCGGGGGTGGTGGGCATATTGGCAATGCTGCTGGCCCCCCAGCCCGAGAGCAGAATCTGGCCGCAGTTATTCACCAGAAAAGCGGTGGGCGAGAGGTTGTGCGGCACGGGGTTGGCGGCGGTTGGGGCCGGGCCGGGGCCGTTGCCGACGACGGTTGAAAAGAGCGTGGCGTTCAACCCGTACGTGAGCTTGTGGATAAACTGCCGGCTGCCGGCGTTGCGGTACACGCCCGCCGTCACCGGGTACGTGGGGGCCCCGTTGGCCCCGGTGGCGCTGGTTTGGCCCAGCACGTACACGGCCCCGCGCCGGTCGAGTTGCACAAAAAACGCCTGGTCGTAGGTGCTCGTGCCCAGGTAGGTGCTCTGCACGAGCTGCCCGCCGGGGCCCAGGTGGGCCACGAAGCCATCGACGTTGGCGGTGCTGCCGGCGTGGGCGGGGTTAAGGCCGCCCGCCGTGCCGGGGAAGTTGGTGCTCAGGGTGCCGCCGGCCACAAACACGCCGCCCAGCGAATCGAGCTGGATGCTGTACGCCGCGTCGTCGGCCGTGCCGCCGAGGTGGGTGCTCCACACCAGGCCCGAGAGGTCGGGCAGCAGCTTCGTCACCACGGCATCGGCCCCGCCCCGGTTGGCGGCCTGGGCCGCGCCGGCCGTGGTGGGGTAGGGGCGGGTGCCGCTGCTGAGCGAACGCGTGACGGAAGTAAAGTACACGTTGCCCTGCCCGTCGGCGATGACGTCGCCCCGGTAGTTGTCGCCGAAGTTGTTGTACACGGGGCTGGGGTTGGCCGGCGGGTTGTTGTTGGGCGTGAGGATGGAAAGCCCGTCCACGCCCGACCCGCCCACAAAGGTGCTGGCCACGAGGCGGCTGCTGCCGGGGGCACCGGGGGGCCCAAAAGCCAGCTTCACCACCACGAGGTCGGCCGTGCCGCCGTTGAAGCTGCGGTCGAAGGCTCCCGTGGTGGTCGGAAAGGTATTGGTGGTGGTGGTGGCGTTGGCCGCCTGTGTCGAGCCTAAAATGACGAGCTCGCCGGCCCCGTTGACGACCACCGAGTGCGGGCGGTCGTCGCCGCCGCCGCCCAGGTACGTGGCCGATACCAGGCTGGCGGCCCGGCTGGCGGCGGCGGGGTTGTACTTGCTCACCACCATGTCAACCACGCCGCCGAAGTTGACATCGTAGGCCCCCACGGTGGTGGGGTAGCCGGGGTCGAAGTTCACGCTGGCCGCGTAGAGGTTGCCCAGGCTGTCGGGGCAGGCGGTGTAGCCCCAGTTCTGGCCCGTGGCCCCGGAGTAGGTGCTGTACACCAGCACGGGGTCAATGACGAGGGGCCGGCTGCGGTCGAACGCCCCCAGGCCGAAACGCACCGTGCGGGTGGCCGCGTCGAGCACGTAGCGGCAGGGCACGGGGCGGCGGCGGCCGTCGGGGCCGGGCTGGTAGGCCACGGGCCGCTGCTCCGTGACGCGCCCGACGCTGGTTTCAATCTGCAAAGCGCCGTTTTCGGCCACGCGCAGGGCCTGCTGGCCGGTGTAGCGCAGGCCAATGCGGGCGGGGTCGGCGCCGGGGGCCAGCTCGAAATCGTACTCCATCACCTGGCCCCGGCCGTAGAAGCGCAGGTCGGTGCCGGGGTAGAGGGCGCGGTAGCGCACGTCGGCAAAGGCGGGCACGTTGCTGGCCCAGCGGGCGGGGTCGTTGCCGAGGAAGTAGTTGCTCACGTCGGGGGTTTGGGCTTCGCCGGCGGCGGCGGCCCGGGGGTTGGCCCCCACAAAGGTCACGGCGTAGGCGTGGGCCTTGATGCGGGCGGGGGCAGCGCCGGGGTTGTGGTGGTGCTCGTCCACGGCCGGGGCATCGTAGCGGGCCACGAGGAGGCGGTTTTTTTCGAGGAACAGCCGCCCGGCCGGGATGTCGGCCGCAAAAAGCACCGGCGCGGCCCACTGCCGGTGGTTGGCCACGAAGCGCAGCGGGTGCGCATCGGGCGGCAGGGCGGCGGCGCGGGGGGCCGAGGCGGCGGCGGGGCCGCCCAGGAGCAACGCCGCCCCCAGGGCGGCACCAAACGTAGAAATCAAACGCATAAAAAGGGGTTGAAAAGAAGGCCGGTGCCCCGCCCCGCCGCCGCGTGGGGCGGCGGGCGCGGCGCACCGGCCGCAAAGGTCGGGCAGAAAGGCGGGGCCGGGCGTTGCCGCTGGGTTATGCTTGCCGGGCGCGGGGCGGCGGT